>CAVEVJ010000301.1:0-5145 GCA_963619075.1 Acidaminococcaceae bacterium | reverse complement strand
TCCTCAACACGCCGAATTCGCGTGGCTCCCGTTCCGACGGCTATGCCATCCGTTCGGCGGCAATCGCGGCTGATTTGCCCCAGTTCACCACCATGACGGAATTCTCCGCTGTGTTGATGGCTATCGAAGCCGTGAGGAATAATGATTATCAGATCATGAGCATTCAGGAACATTCCCAGCAAATGTTCGAAACGGAAAGCTGAGCGTAACCGATGAGTAGCCCCACACGTGAAGAGATGAGCGCGCAGTGTTCGGACTTCGGTCTTCGTCTGCGTAATTCCATGGCCGAGTATGGTCCGTTGTGCGTGGGAGTGGACCCGCATAGACAGCTTCTTCTCGATTGGGGCTACAATATCGATGCTCTGGGCGCCGAGCTGTACGCCATGCGTATGCTTCAGGCGGCCAACGGCCACGCCGCGGCCGTGAAATTCCAGTTCTCCATGTTCGAGCGCTACGGTTCAAAAGGCATCGCGGCGCTCGAACGGGTGCTCTATGCGGCACGACAGATGGGCATCATCACCATCGTCGACTGCCTTCATGGTGGTTTGCCCACCACGGTCTCCGCATTCGCGGACGCGTATTTCAAGCCGGGTGCGCCCTTGCTGGCCGACGCCATCACGCTGCTGCCGTATTACGGCGCACGATCGCTCGGCGGCGTCATCAATGACGCGCTCAACAATGGACGAGGCGTCTTCGTAGCGTCGCTTACCTCGAATCAGGAGGGAGCGAGCCTGCAGACCGCCATACGTCAGGCAGGTGAATACAAGGGCAAGACCGTTGCTTACGGCATCGCCAGCACCGCGCAGAAATTCAATAAGGGCATCGACGGCATGGGATCCGTCGGCCTGATCATTGGCGCGACCATCGGCCAGTGGATCAATGATTCGGGTGTCGATCCCTCCAAGTTCACAGGCCCGATTCTCTCCCCGGGATACGGATGGCAGGGAGCGGAGACCCGTGATCTGAAAACTGTGTTCAAAGGCACCAAAGGCAACGTGCTCGTCACAGTGTCTCGTTTCATCGCCTCCCACGGACCCAATATTGCAGAACTTGCGGCGGCCACCGAATATGCGTCGCTCGACATTCGTCAGGCGCTTATGGAAGCGCAGGCCGAAGGCGCCGATGATGACGATCTGATCGATGACGACGAATACTGATTTTTGAGATACGCCATTTTCAGGAAGAATGAGGACTTCTAATGACTGACTCCCGTCGTGGTCGACTGATTGTGCTGTGCGGGCCGGCAGGTGTAGGCAAGGGCACCGTTCTTGGACGGGTACGCGAGGAACATCCGCAGATCTGGCTTTCGGTATCCGCCACCACGCGCAAGCCCCGACCGGGCGAAGTGGATGGCGTGAACTACTTCTTCATGACCGAGCAGGAGTTCCTTGACAAGGAAGCGGCCGGAGAGTTCCTTGAGACCGCTGATGTGTTTGGACTGGCTCATTACGGTACGCCGGTCAAGCCGGTCGTCGACCATCTGGAACGCAACATTCCCGTGGTCCTCGAAATCGACGTTCAGGGCGCGCGCAGCATCAAGGAACGTGCGGGGGAGCTGGGTCTCGATGTGGTGACGGTGTTCATAGCGCCGCCGTCGTTCGAGGAGCTCAAGCGCCGACTGATTGGCCGTGGCACGGAAACTCCCGAACAGCAGGAGAAAAGGCTTGAAACCGCGAAAATCGAATTGGCGGCTGAGCCTGAATTCGAGGTGGTGATCGTCAACGAAGAGGTGGAGGACGCAGCCAATCAGCTGTGGAATATCATCGCTTCGGAATTTGGCTTGTGACGCCGTTCTTTGACGGTTACAATAACATACAAACCGCATAATCGACGATAATAAGCGAGTGGGGTGTGCATGGAAACTCATGCACACCCCACTCGCTTATTATCGGAACGATCAGGCCAGGCCGGAGAGCTTGTCGATCAGTTCCGGATCGCGGGTCGCGCCCTTGTCGGCGGAGCGGGCGAAGGCCGCATATGCCTTGAGCGCCTGGGAGACCTTGCGGTCACGGTGCGCGACGTAACCGTCGCCGGCCTCGAGCTCAATGCGACGCTGCTTCAGCTCCTCGTCAGACAGCTCGACATCCACGGTACGGTTCGGAATGTCGATGTTGATGATGTCGCCGTTCTTGATCAGGGCGATGGGGCCCTTGTTCGCCGCTTCAGGAGCGATATGGCCGATGGACAGGCCGGAGGAACCACCGGAGTAACGGCCGTCGGTCAACAGCGCCACTTCCTTGCCGATGCCCTTGCCCTTTACGAAGGACGTCGGGTACAGCATTTCCTGCATGCCCGGACCGCCCTTCGGACCTTCGTAACGAATCACCAGGGCCATGCCCGGCTTCAGGGTGTCGTTGAGAATGACCTCGATGGCCTCTTCCTGGGATTCCACGACCAGTGCCGGTCCGCGGAACGTCCAGATCTCCTTCGGCACGCCTGCGGTCTTGACCACGCAGCCGTCGGGAGCGAGATTGCCACGAAGCACGGCCAGACCGCCTTCGGTGACGGCCGGATGGTCGATGTCGTGGATGGCACCATTCTCACGGTCGTAATCGAGCGAATCGAACAGCGTGCTGTGCGTCCACGGATCAGGGGAGACGATGTGGCCCGGAGCGGCCTTGTACATCTGCTTGGCTTCCTCGGTGCAGGAGTCGCGCATGATGTCCCAATCGTTGAGCTTGTCCTCCAGCGACTTGTAATCGACGGAGCACACGTCGCGATGCAGCTTGCCGGCACGATCGAGCTCACCGAGGATTCCGGTGATGCCACCGGCACGATGCACGTCGGAGATCTCCCATTCGCCGGACGGCGAAGCCTTGCAGATGCACGGCACGGTGTGGGAGATGCGCTCGATGTCGTCGAGGGTGAAGTCCACATCGGCCGACTGGGCCATGGCGAGGATGTGCAGCACGGTGTTGGTGGAGCCGCCCATGGCCACATCCATGGTCATGGCGTTCTCGAACGCTTCCTTGGTGGCGATGGAACGGGGCAGCACGCTCTCGTCATCCTCGTCGTAGTACTGCTTCGCGATCTTGACGATCTGCTCGGCGGCACGCTTGAACAGGTCCTTACGGTAGGAGTGGGAGGCCAGAATGGTGCCGTTGCCCGGAAGCGCAAGGCCGATGGCCTCGGTCAGGCAGTTCATGGAGTTCGCGGTGAACATGCCGGCGCAGGAGCCGCAGGTCGGACAGACGGTCTTCTCGTAGGCCAGAAGATCCTCTTCGGTCAGGTTGTCGTCCGCGGATGCGTACATCACGTCGATCAAATCGGTGTTCTTCTTCACGGTGCCGTCGGGCAGCACGGTGGTGCCGGCCTCCATGGGGCCGCCGGAGACGAAGATGGTCGGAATGTTCATGCGCAGCGCGGCCATGAGCATTCCCGGCACGACCTTGTCGCAGTTGGGGATGCAGATCAGGGCGTCGGCGCAGTGTGCGTTCACCTGGTATTCCACGGTATCGGCGATGATATCGCGGCTCGGAAGCGAATACAGCATGCCGGTGTGACCCATGGCGATGCCGTCGTCGACAGCCATGGTGTTGAACTCGCGTGGGATGCCGCCAGCTTCCTTGATGGCCTCGGAGATCAGTCGTCCGCCCGTGTTCAGATGCACGTGGCCGGGCAGGAATTCGTCAAAGGAGTTCGCGATGGCGATGATCGGTTTGCCGAAATCCTTGCCATCCACGCCTGCGGCGCGGTACAGGGCGCGTGCGCCCGCGAATACTCGTCCATTCATAAGTTTTGCAGATCGCATTTCCATACCTACTATTGTGGATGTTGCGCGGGACACGCGTTTTGTCAAGAGTCAGTATGTGGAATTTTCATAAGCCTTACGTGCGTCGGGTGGATGTCGAGTGGATATTGGATGGGCGTGCGCCCGCGAGTCTTTCTGGCGGGGCGGAACAAGTCCAGCAGCGCATCTATACTTGCGAGATTGGAAAAGAAGCTTTTGGCTTATCTGATGATTGGGAGATAATCAATATGGCATTCGGCACTCAGCCAACCCCGACCGGACTTGCGGATCCGCCGATCGATGATCTGATGGAGCATGCGGACTCCAAGTACGCTCTGGCTATCTTCGCTGCCAAGCGCGCCCGCCAGATCAATTCCTACTTTACCCAGCTCAACGAAGGTCTGCTGCAGAACGTCGGACCGCTGGTGGAATACCAGAACCAGGAGAAGCCGTTGTCCATCGCGTTCCGCGAAATCGACGAGGGTCTGCTGGAGGAAACCCTCGGCGAGGATGATCTGACCGAAGGCAACTGATCCAAAGGTTCCGAAAGGGAACCGATTTATTCTTCATTCGCCCCGATACCTGAGCGGTGCGCATTGAATAGTACAAAAGAAACTATTGATTGCGTCAACGAAAGGCCGGGGCGTTTTTCTTTGCCGCAACAGGAATGGCAGACGCGGTTCGGCGTCTGCAGAAGGAGAGGCCTGGAATGGCTGAACTGAGATTGATTTCCGCGGAATCCGTTACGGAAGGGCATCCCGACAAGGTATGCGACCAGATTTCGGATGCGATTCTCGACGATATGCTCGCGCAGGATCCCCAATCCCACGTGGCGGTGGAGACCTGCGCCACCACCGGACAGTTCTTCATCTTCGGAGAGGTCACCAGCGAGGGATATTCCGATATCCAGAACATCGTACGCTCCGTGGTGCGTAACATCGGCTATACCAGCTCGAGGGTCGGTCTTGATGCCGATTCCTGCGGAGTGACGGTCGCGCTTACCGAGCAAAGTTCGGAAATCAACCAGGGTGTGGCCCGTCTCGGCCGCGAGGAGGAATCCGAAGCGTCCCGCGAACAGCGTTATGAGGCCCAGGGCGCGGGCGATCAGGGCATGATGTTCGGCTACGCCTGCGATGAGACCGACGCGCTCATGCCGTTGCCGATATATCTGGCGCATCGTCTGGCATATCGACTTACCGAAGTGCGCAAGAGCGGCGAGGTCGCGCATCTGCGTCCGGACGGCAAGACGCAGGTGACCATCGAATACGACGAAAACGACAATCCGGTGCGTCTCGACACCGTGCTCGTCTCCACCCAGCATGATCCGGAAGTGGATCAGGACTGGCTTAAGGAACACCTTGTGGAACATGTGATCGCACCGGTGCTCGACGACGTGCTCGCGGACCGTGTGGACC
>CAVEVJ010000300.1:0-2709 GCA_963619075.1 Acidaminococcaceae bacterium | reverse complement strand
CATCCCGCTACAGAACCCACACACGGGACAAATCCCCCAGCGACTGGACAAATCAACCCACCAGACAGGCTCTCAGCATCCCAAAACCTCCAGTCACAGAGATCATAGGGCTTTGAGCACAATGCCCACCGCGGCGAGAAGCACTCCGACATATTGGATCGCCCGCACATGCTTGCGGGGAACACCCAACAGGCCGAACCTATCGACCGCCAGGCCTCCGCCGACCTGTCCGAGCAACACGAGCATGACCGTCATGCCAGTACCGATCGCCGAGGAAAGGTAGGCGTTGCACATCACCAGAGTCGCCCCCAGCAATCCGCCGACCCACATCCACCATGGATTGCCTTTTTCCAACGCGTTTCCAAGACTGTAGGTACGGTCGACCAGTCCCACCACAATCGCCAATGACGCAAGCCCCACCGCAAAGGAGACCAGTGAAGCCTTGGCTGGAGACCCCAGCGAAACGCCCAGCTTGCCAAGCAAAGCCGTCTGAATGGCCGAACACATACCGAACATCACCCCGGCCAAACTCCATAATGTCGTCGAAATCGCATTGTTTGAGTCCTTCGAGGCTTTCAGATCTTTCGAATCGATCCGGCTGCCGAAACTGCCCGATCCGGCTCTATCCCGACTTCCCGACCGCTGATTGGCCCCTACGACGGCAAGCAGAAAACCCACCAACGCAAGAACCGTACCGCACACACGCAACGGTGAGATCGCCAGTTTCTGCGCACCGAACCAACCGAAAGCGTCAATCAGCAATCCCATGGCAATCTGCCCCATAACCGGCATGATCACGGCCTTCAAGCTGCCCAGTCTTGGCAAAAGCAAAATATTGCCAGTCAAGAACGTCACGCCGAACACACCGGCAAACCACATCCACCATGGACCGTCCGCTGCCGTGTCCGGCAACAACGGGTACGGCCCTGTTATCAGCACAATGGCCAGCATCGACAGCAGACCCACGCTGAACGACACCATCGACGCACGCAAAGGCGAGCCCACGGAACGCCCCAGCCTCGTGTTCACCGCCGTCTGCACAGGCGTGATGACGCCAGAGAAAACACCCAGCAACATTTGCAACATATTTCAGTCCCCATCTCCCCTTCAGCACGTCATTATAGTAGTGAAGCACGTTTTCGATGCGGGAATATCAAGGAGATACCAGGCAATAGGCCAACTGAACGCCTCCCAATTATTGGGCTGAAGAGATTTCAGACCAGTAATCAGGATGCAGTTCACAGTCCACCTTCATCTCTTTTTATATATAAGGATTAGCAAGTGGCCCTACTACACTTAGAGGGCGGACAAATCGTTCATAAAAGGAAGAAGCGACAAATGAAGCGCTACGAATCCTTACTCATCGCCATAGTCGTTGGAATTCTGTCTTTCCTCATCTTCCGGTTTCTGCTTGTCGATTGCACCGAAATTTGGGGAACCGTTGAATCCGTTTTAGGTCCATTTCGGGGTCTCATGCAGTTTCCCGCATTCGTCATCTCCATTCTTTCCCTTTTTTCGCTGATCACCGCCCTTCTCGTATACCAATTCTGCAGCGGAAGAATATACAGCCTCTTCGCGTATTGCGTCACCGCATTCTATTCTTTAATCGTTTTCGCGATAATCATGCTGAAAAGCAGAGGAATATCCGGATTCAACTTCAATCCCTTACAGATTGCGCAGGAACTTCTTCAAACACCAATCACGGTGCTGTTCAACATACTGTTGTTCATACCCATTGGCTTCGTAACGGCATGGAAACACCATTCCCTCAAGACAGGAACCCTATTCTTCGTCATATTCATTACTGTTTGCGAGCTTGCCCAAGGATTTTTTCATCTCGGCATCTTCGACGTTGACGACATACTCCTCAACACCTTCGGATTCTGCTTCGGTTTCCTATTGCAAAACCATGCACACTCTCATGGTTGGACTGCACACAAAGAAGGGAAAACCATCATCGTCAGCAAAAAGTCCCCCGCATCCGAGATACGAGGGACTCAATCGTGACCCCGGCCGGGCTCGAACCGGCGACCTTGAGATTAGAAGTCACATGCTCTATCCAGCTGAGCTACAGGGCCAAACCTGATTCAGTATAGTCACACTGCGCGTTCTTGCCAACTCGAACGCGCGGCAATCCTATTGCAAATTCTATTGCAATTCTATTGCATCCTACTGCAATCCCGTCGGAATCCGTGAAACACGAATCACAGACTCCAATCGCAGATTCCAATCACAGACTCCGACGGCACATACCATTACATCTCATATGTCACGGCATACACTCACGGCTCGATGATCCAGCTCAAGCCGACAAGCACGATGAGGAACAGCACGTTGACCGCGGAATAGACCGCCAAATAACGGCCCTTCTTGTCCGGATACTTACGCACCACGTTCTTATAGCCGATCAGCGATGCCATCGACGCGATCAGTGTACCCATGCCGCCAAGGTTGGTGCCGATGATCAGCGGACGCCACTGGTCGCAGAAGCCGGAAAGCAGCAGCGTGGTAGGCACGTTGGAGATGAACTGGCTGGAGACCACGGACACTTCCAGCGGATGGTCGCCCACTAGCGCGGCGGCAAGATTGTAGAATTCCGGTACACGCTTCATATTGCCGATGAAGATGAAGAACATGCAGAACGTGAGCGGCAGACCCCAGTCGATTTTGGAGAACGCCTTGCGATCGCAGAAAACGAACGCCACGAAC
>CAVEVJ010000299.1:0-3303 GCA_963619075.1 Acidaminococcaceae bacterium | reverse complement strand
CTCCATAACTCTGCCCCAACGTGACCCAACGGGAGCCGGAGAACTCCGTACGGCGCAGATGCTCGAAATCACGTACGATCGAATCGGCCAGGAAACGCTTCAGAAAAGCGGCTCCCTGAACACCATCCATGGCACGCATCGCATGTGCATCCACTCGCGAGGAACGACCAGTGCCGCGCTGATCGGGCAAAATCACACGGAAATGCTTGATGGCCTCCTCAATCCAGCCATCGGAACTTGGACTCAACGGACGTGGACCGCTGCCACCGGGACCGCCCTGCAGGAAAATCAGCAACGGCAGATCGTCGTGCACATGCTCCGGCGCGGTGACGACACGGTAGAACAGGTTGATGGATGGACCATCGAATCCCTGCCCGGGCTCGTGTCCAGACCAATCCAACGGCACTGTGATCGAATGGTCCTCAACATGCAATCCCGGCACGTAATATTTGGTCAGCAGCGTCATCGCACATCCACCTTTCCTTATATCTTCCCCGGCACGAAGCATGGCGGGCATGACGCCGCCAGTCACACTCCTTTTGCCGGAGAGAGTCGCTAGGTCTTCCACCATACACTGCGGGTCCGTTTCATACCTGCGCATGATGCCGTGATGGACGACCGCGCGTTACGCTTGAGTCACTATGACTAGACTGCAGCGCCTGTTTTCGTGGATTCGCGGCCATGTGATCGTCGCAGACAGCATCATCACCGCATTACTCGCTGTGTTCATGTTCGTGCTCGGCGGCGATATTCTATCCAGTCCCGGCCTGCTGTATAACTTTCCGACGCCGGTACGGACGGCCTGGACGATCGCGCTGCTCGTTCCATGCGTCATACGCCGACGGTGGCCTCAGATCAGCGCTTTGGCGTTCGCGGCGCTGGTGCTGTTGCAGCTGCTGTTCGGCCCCTGCCTGCTGATGACCGATTCCCTCGCACCGTTCATGCTGTATTCGGTGATACTGTACGGCAACCCTCGCAATTCGAAGGCGTTCATTGCGCTGGCGTTCGTCGTAGGCGGCCTGGCCTCGATCGTCGAGACCTGGACGATGACGTTCGGTCCGATTCTGACCGGCGGCATCGAGCAGATCTTTCTCGACGACGGAACGACGCTGAGCAACTCCCCTTCCTGCAGCACCGTCTATTCCGGCCAGGGACTGCCGCGGAAGTGCGCCGACGAATCGATGCAGTATCTGGCCATGACATTCACCGTCATCGCGCTATTCCTCGTTTCGACGATCATCATCGCCTACTGGCAACGCGCCCGACTGATGACGGTGCGGATGATGCGGGAACGCAATGACGCGATAGCCGCACGCGAGGCCGAGGAGCGCAATATCGCGGCGTTGGCGGAACGCGCGCGCATCGCACGGGATATGCACGACGTGGTGGCGCATACGTTGTCGATCATTATCGTGCAGTCCGACGGCGGCCGGTACGCCGGCGCAAACGATCCTGCTGTGGCGCGCGCCACCATGGAAACGATTAGGCACGAATCCGAGCGTGCGCTGCATGACATGACCAGACTCCTTGGCGTATTCGGCAGCTCCCCCCATGCCGATTACGCCGATATCGACGCATTGGTCGTGCAGGCGCGTGCCGTGGCGTCCGGCGCCGTCATCACGCGGGAGATCATCGGAAATGCGCATCCAGAAGCATTGGGAAATCAGACAAGCGTGTCCATCTATCATGTGGTGCAGGAGTCGCTGACAAACATCCGCAAATACGCGGGACCGAAGGTAACCGTGCACATCACGGAGACATGGGACTGGAACACCTTGACCGTGTCCATCACTGATAACGGACGCGGCGCTTCGGCCGGGCCGGATGGGCATGCACCCGGCTATGGGTTGACTGGTATGCGCGAACGCATCGAAGCCGTAGGTGGGTCGGTGAACTTCGGCCCGAGGACGGAAGGCGGGTTCGCCGTATGCGCGACGGTGCCATTTGCGGCGAATAGCAACGGAATATCCGCACACGACCCGCCCGAAGACGCTCATACGTCGGCATCGCCGGCAGCAATCGCCGGACGGACGGATGGCTCCGCGACCATGCGGACGTCTGGATACAGCAGATCCAACGGAACCAGAACAGTCATCTCACCGAAACCACTGACCCTGCCGACCATGCAGATGGTATGGGACAATCTGCGATCCAGGCCAATAGCCCAGGCCGTCGATATCTCCGGCCAACGGTTCAATTGGGTGGAACGACTTTCGCAGTGGACTCAACGGCATTACGTACTGCTCGATACCGTCATCACGATATCGCTTGTCATGATGTTCGGTTCGACATCGATCAGCCTGTTCTCTTACGGATCGGATCCGCAGGATATCCTCTTTCGTGCAATGATCGTCCTGGAGCTGACGCCACTATGCGTGCGAAGACGATTCCCGGAAGGCTGCGCGTTGACCATAGCCATCCTCTCCACACTGCAACTGGTCATCTTCGAGCCGATCGATCTCGCCAATGCCGTGTCCTCGATATGCGCACTGCATGCCGCGGTGCTGTACGGAAGGGAAAAAGCGTGGCGTTGGACGGGTCTCGTCTCCATTCTCGACTCGCTGCTGATAGGCGTGAAGGTCACGCTGTCGTGCGTCGGATACCCGAGCATACTGGTGTTTCTGACGCGCGACATCATCGGATACGTTCCGACACAAACCGACTGGTCCACGTTCGGGGTGATGTTCGTCGGCATGGTCTACACCCTGGCGGCGCTGGCACTATGCGCAGGTGTCATCGCCATGGCCCGATGGAACCGCTCCAGCTGCTCGAACGCGCTCGTCCTGCAGGCAAGGGAGGAAGCCCTGATCGCCGAGCAGAACAAGCAGAGGATTCTCGCAGCAAATCTGGAACGGGATCGCATCAGCATGAACATCCAATCGGAGGTTACCGCCACGCTCAACAGCGTCATCGATCAGACCATTTCCGGATTGCGCATGCTTGATGAAGCCGAGGCACGAGGTGAGGAGCCCACGGCGGAATCAATCTCATCGGCGTTCGAGGCCATCGGTCGTCAGGGGCGCGAGGCGCTGGCGCATATGCGCCAGTTGCTGGGCATACTACGCGAGACGGGATTCAGTGATGAGCATCATGCCGAAGAGCGCGAAGGGATGAGGCTCAGACCCGCCTCCTCATTGGACGAGCAGATGAAATCAGGGGCTTTTCAGGGTATGTTCCAACACTGATGTCGCGATGACGCCGATAAGGTGGAAGGCATGAGTGCGGAACAGAGAATTCGTGTGATCATTGCCGACGATCAGGAACTGGTACGTGCCGGTTTCGCCATGGTGATCGGTTCACAAG
>CAVEVJ010000298.1:0-3286 GCA_963619075.1 Acidaminococcaceae bacterium | reverse complement strand
CATTGAATACATCGTAGAAGTCGCCTCCCACTTGCTTTGCAGGTCGGATCACACTGCCGATGTCAAGACCGAATTTCCATCTGAAGGCCGTGAAATCATGAGGCACCGATCCCAGTTGAATCTGCTGGGCAATGTTCAGTTCGGTGGCGACACGTTCACGCTCGACGGATCTCGTATGAAGTTCCTTCGCGAATTCGACCGTATCGCGCCTCATCTGATTCGTGGAATCGTAGAGTTCGCGCAGTTCGTACCGCGGACGAATCCCCTCTTCGCTTACGTCAATGTCGGCACGGGTTGCGCCCTTCTCCACACCACGCCGCACGCGAGGAACAAACGTTCGTTGATCATTGACCAGCACCTCGACCGGCTTGGTGAACCTCCGTTCCATGAAAACAATGAGTAGAGGCAGCATGATGAACACCGGAATCGAAAAGAAAAAAGTAAAGATGTACATCATATCGATAATCTCACCAGCCCCTTCAACACCACCATATTCGCAGAGCACGGTGAACGCCAAAGACACAATCAGCACCACCGCCACACCAATGGCGATGAAAATGATCGACAGACGTTGGGTGAGATTCGGGTATTCACTCCGGACGTACGGCTTACGCATTCTTACAAGGGGAACGGGTTCGAGTTTGCTTCGATCCAGTGAATACAGCAGTGGTATGCCCACGTACAACAGCATGCAAATGTTGTCTATTACATAAAGACCGAGCTCACCGTCGGCCGATGACGGCATGACGTATCTTTGGAGCAATGGTACAACAACAACGCTATGGACCGTGGAAAGCACGATATATATCACGATGTCGGAAGAGGAACTCAACTTTGGGTACACTCTCTTGCCCCGCCATTTGATCAGATACCATGCGACATGCATGAAACCGATATAAATCAGCTGCGCAATGAAGCATTGAGGCAGCACGGTGAGGCTGACGTTCTCATGAATCAGATTCGAAACGAGACTCGCGAGAGAGCATCCGAGAATGCCCGGAACTCCAAAATACAGACCCAACACCGGGCCGATTCCCAAGGCCGGTCGTACTTGCACACCGTCGTTGAAAACAGAAACCGCACTGAATATCTCAATAATCGCAAGGTAGACGGCAAAACACCCGCAGCAGATTGCGAGCATCTGTGACCATGTTTTCCCTACCCAGGGTACCCCCCGTTTGATTCGACATCATGGATTCATGATCGCAAAAGGTCCGCTTGGCCACATACACCCCCTCACCTGGAATACCGGCACGCCCCACCATTGTAATAATTCGACCTTACAAAGCATGCGCTTTGTAGAAATACCGATACACCCTAATAAATAATTTAAAAATCCGGCCTCGTAAACGAGGTTCCGTTTACGAGGCCGAATTCAACAATATGGATTAACTGCGTGACTGCGCGACACCATAACGTCGTGAAAGACCTCAGTGATGTCCATTCCACGACCGTTCCAGTGTTTTGGACACTTGTTTCCAATCCCGATTACTGAGCGAGCCGATCGCCGCACTTCTTGCGCAACGTCTCATGCATGATGACCATGAGCACGAGGAACACAAGCAGATACCACGGGAAGATGTTCATGGAGATGTTCTGACCGATCAGTCCGAACACCGGTGGCATGCACATCGAGCCGCAGTATGCGCATGCCATCTGCATGCCGACGATGGCCTGCGACTTGTCCTCACCGAAGTAGGCCGGCGTGGAGTGGATGACGCACGGGTATATCGGACCGCAGCCAAGACCGATGATGATCAGGCCCGTAATGGCGCCGAGATTATTCGGTATCGGCAGAAGCATCACGATGATTCCCAGCAACACGACGGCCTGTCCCATGCGAATCATGGTCGGATCGTTGAATTTCATGGTAATGAAACCGCTGATCACACGACCTGCCGTGATGCCTATGAAGAACAGGCTACCCCACATGGCGGCGGTGGTTTTGTCGACGCCTCTGCCAAGCGCCATGTAGCTGCTTGCCCACAGCATCGCCGTGGCTTCAAGCGAGCAGTAGCAGAAGAACATGATGAGAATCTCTCGCGCACCTCGGATGGCCAGCACTCCCCTGATGCCAAGCGGCTTACGCGCCGGCTCCTCAGACGACCCCTTTTCCCCGTCAGACGCCTGTGCGGAACGGTTCTTCCACAACGGAAGGCTGAAAATGAGCACGGCAGTCAGCACGACCTGCAGGATGGAGATGTAACGGTAGCCCCACGACCATCCTTGACCGGCGCCCAGCGCATATCCCATGATGTACGGGCCGGTCAACGCGCCAAGGCCCCACATGGCATGGAGCCAACTCATATGCCGGCTCTCATAATGGATCGCGACATAGTTGTTCAGCGCGGCATCCACACCGCCCGCGCCGAGACCGTACGGAATGGCGAACAGAATCAGCACCCAATAGCCGGGAGCGACGGAGAATCCGAACAGGGCGAATGCGGTCAGGGCCACCGACACCGCGGTGACCTTGCCCGCACCGAATTTGAGGGTCATGCGGTCCGACATCAAGGCGGAGACGATGGTACCCGCCGAGATGACCATGGAGATGCCGCCCGCCCATGAAACGGGAGCACCCAGATCGGTGCTCATGGTCGGCCATGCGGCGCCCAATACGGCATCAGGCAGGCCGAGGCTTATGAAAGCCACATAAATCACAGCGAGCAGAAGATTGACCATCTCGTCCCCTTCGGCGGTATATGGTTACGACAACATTTTTCCACGTAGCATTTTAGACATACCTACCTACCACTCGGTAACCTGTATGTTGAACTATCGTCCGAAGGATTTTCAGTTTTTGCCGATTTTCCGGCATGACGGTATGACGGAAAATCGGAAGACCAAAGGATTCAAAAAATCAGGTGTCAATCTTGGAACGGTCGAAATCGTCGGCGTTCTCCACGATGAACGCCTTACGCGGCGGCACATCGTCACCCATCAGCAGGCTGAAGATATGGCTCGCCTGCTCGGCGTCCTCCATGCGGATGCGCCTCAACATACGGGTACGCGGATCCATGGTGGTGTCCGCAAGCTGGTCGGCATCCATCTCACCAAGACCCTTATACCGTTGGATATCCTCGTTATAGCCGATATGCTTCCTATCGAGCTCAGCCAATTTGCCGGCAAGCTCATCATCGGAATACGTGTATATGTACTCGCCTTTACGCGTACCGCTCAATGCGATTCGGTGCAACGGCGGTACTGCGGCGTATACACGGCCATGTTCGATAAGCGGGCGCATGTACCGGTAGAACAGCGTCAGCAGAAGAATACGGATGTGCGC
>CAVEVJ010000297.1:0-19400 GCA_963619075.1 Acidaminococcaceae bacterium | reverse complement strand
TCGGTTCCCTTCCATGATTTGCGCGATTCGGCCTTCGCGTGGCGCACGAGCAGCAGATTCTGCGCGGTCGCCGCACCTTCCTCAATACGGTCGACGAACGCGGCGAGAATGTCTTTGTCGGTTGAATGGGTCAGTTTTTTCCTTGCTTCGCGAGGAGACACCCACACCACATCGTTGATCTCGCCAACGTCCGCGCGCTGCACCGGCCCGAACGCGTCGGCCAGTCGTTCCGCGTCGGCGATGGAGATTGGCTTGGCCATCCAATACATCGAATGCTTGGTGTCTACGGTGCGATCACGCGAATGACGGGATTTCTTGCCTTCATCGGCCAACGGGTACTCCACTTCGCCCAGGTACGGTCCAAGAGCGATCGGCACACCCGTTTCCTCACCGATTTCGCGTACGGCTGCATGCCTGTGCGATTCGCCCTGCTCAAGCTTGCCTTTCGGCCAGCTCCAATCGTCGTATTTGGGGCGGTGCACGATGCACACTTCGATGCTGCTGAGCTGTTCCTTGGTGGATTTCTCGGCTGCGATCGCCGGATTTTTGGCGATCTCGCTGTCGGCTTTCCATCGCCATACGATGCCGCCGGCGGCTTCCACGATGCGTCTCATCTCTTCGCTCATGCCTTTCATTGTAGGATTTCCGTACGTACGAAGAAGGGTCGACCCGCCTTCCTGAATCGTTGTCGGTCGTTGAAATCCGAACGATTCATATCAATCGGATTTCAACGACCGCGCGGCTCATTCGGCGAGGTCGACCCCCTTCTTTTCTTTGCGACGTTTCTGTGACGTCTTACGGCGTCTTATGACGTCTTACGGCGTCTTATGACGTCTTACGGCGTCAGTGCGTCGCCGGACGACGGGAATGCCTCTTAATCAGGTATTCCTGGCAATCGACCAGCGGTCGGCCTTCCTCATCCTTCGCATGACGCACGTAGGTGCCGTCGGCCTCCATATGCCAGGAAGCGGTGGAATCGGCCATCTGTAGATCCACGTACTTGATGAGCTCATCGACCTGCTCCGGCGCGGTGATGCGCACCAAAGCCTCGACTCGACGGTCCAGATTGCGGTGCATCAAATCAGCGGAGCCAATCCACACTTCCGGACCGGATGCCGGACCTTCGCCGATCTGCGGGCCATCGGAGTTTGCGAACGCGTAGATGCGGCTGTGCTCGAGGAAACGACCGAGGATGGAACGCACGCGGATGTTCTCCGAAAGTCCCGGAACGCCCGGCTTGAGTGCGCAGATGCCGCGTTCCACGATGTCGATCTTCACACCGGCCTGGCTTGCGCGGTACAGTGCATCGATGGTCTTCTCATCAACCACGGAATTGACCTTGATCTTGATCCATGCTTCTTTGCCTGCGCGTGCGGCGTCCTCCTCACGGCGGATGCGCTGAATCAGGCCGGAACGAACGGTTCGCGGCGCGACCAGAAGACGGTGGAAGCTCGACTTCGGAGCGTAACCGGACAGCTGGTTGAACAGTCGGGTCATGTCCTGGCCGACGACCGGATCACAGGTCAGAATGCCCAGATCGGTGTAGATTCGTGCGGTCTTCGGGTTGTAGTTTCCGGTGCCGACGTGGCAGTAGCGGCGAAGCCCATCGGCTTCCTGACGGACCACAAGACTCAGCTTGCAGTGCGTCTTCAGACCGACGATGCCGTACACCACGTGCACGCCCGCACGCTCGAGCTTGCGGGCCCATGCGATGTTGGCGTCCTCGTCGAAACGTGCCTTGATCTCAACCAGGGCGAGCACCTGCTTGCCGGCATGCGCCGCATCGACGAGCGCGTCGATGATCGGAGAATTGCTGGACGTGCGGTACAGCGTCTGCTTGATGGCCAGCACCTTCGGATCGGCGGCGGCCTGCGCTAGGAACGCCTGAACCGAGGTAGAGAACGAATCGTACGGGTGATGCAGGAGGATATCGCGCTCGCGAATCGCTGCAAAGATGTCTTGCGCGCGGGACGACTCCACCTCGGCGATCTGACGGTTCGTGGTCGGTACGAAGGAACGGTACTTCAGATCCGGACGGTCGATGCCGCCAAGCTCGAACAGCACGGTCGCGTCGAGCGGGGCCGGAAGACGGTACACTTCGTCGACGCTCACACGCAGCTGGTCGGCGAGCAGCTGCGAGAGGAACGGGCTGGTCTCGTCGGAGATTTCCAGACGGATCGGCGGTCCGAAACGACGGCGCAGCAGCTCCTTCTCCATGGCGTTGAGCAGGTTCTCGGCATCGTCCTCTTCAACGTCGATGTCTTCGTTACGGGTCACTCGGAAGGAACGGGCCTCCTTGATGATCATGCCCGGGAACAGGGATTCCAGGTGGGCGATGATCAGGTTCTCCATGGTGATGAAGCCGTAGCGAACCTCGGTGGAATCGTCGTCGGTCATATCGTCGACCGGCACGAGACGGTTCAGGTTGCCGGGAATCTTCACACGTGCGAAGTGGGACTTTCCGGAAGTCGGATTCTCCACCAGCACGGCAAGGTTGATGGAACCGCCGGAGATGTACGGGAACGGGTGGGCCGGGTCCACTGCGAGCGGCGTCAGGACGGGGAACACCTGCTGACGGTAGTAGCGCGAAAGGCGTTCCTGCTCCGCTGCGGTGAGCTTATCCCAGCTCAGAAGGACGATTTTTTCCTTGGCCAGGTCCGGCAGGATGTGGTCGATCACGTAGTGGGCGTGCTCGTCCTGCAGGCGGTGGGCCTGTTCGCTGATCGCGCGCAGCTGCTGGCGGGGGCTCAGGCCCGACGCCGCGGTGACGGCGATGCCGGTGTCGATGCGGCGCTTGAGGCCGGCCACGCGGACCATGAAGAACTCGTCGAGGTTGTTCGCGAAGATCGCGGCGAAACTCGCGCGTTCGATGATCGGCAGGTCCTCATCCTGGGCCAGTTCAAGGACTCGCTTGTTGAACTTCAGCCAGCTCAACTCGCGGTCGAAGAAGCGGTCGTTGGGAAGCGGTTCTTCGCCGGCTTGCAGCTCCCGCTTGTCGTTCTTGTCTGTTTCGGCGATGTGCTCAGCTATCTGGCTGCGCAGGATCGCCTTCGAGGGTGCGTCAAAAATCTGTGCCATAGTGTTCTACTTTATTCCTTTGATGGGTTCAAATCCCGCAAAAGTCCGCAGAATTTAGAGGGAGTTTACATTTGGCTGTTTGTTTTGAAGAAGTTGGGAAAAATGCTGTGGCGACACGCCGTTTTTATGGCTGAAACGAACGTAATCAAACAAACACGCTGTTTGATTCGCACATGATGATGCATTTTCCGTGATTCTTGCAATCGAAAAGAAACAGTTTGGATAAATACGAAACATCCGCGCGTTCCGGTTTGCGATTGCTTCGATAGTGAGCATAATTACGAAGTACAAGAACAACCGAAGAGCAGAGCCCACAAAGAGTGTATGGCCAAGATAGGTCGTTACGTTGAACGGGCATTGGATAGACTTACCGTTACGACGATGTTGTTGTGCAGCGATTCTGTTCTCGGATTCTTGGAAGGAAGGCCCGCTTCGGCGGGTCTTTCTTTTGCTTTGTGGGGTTGGTTCCTGGTCCGGGTTTCTTGGGTTAGGTTTCTTGCGGTTTGTTTCTTTAGGTTGATTCTTGGGCTGGGTTTTGTGGTTGGTTCCTGGACTGGGTTTTTGTGGTTGGTTCCTAGGTTAGGTTTCTTGGGTCGGTTCCTTGAGTTTGTTTTCTCGAGTTGTTTTTGAGTTGGTTTCTTGCGGTTTGTTTCTTGAGTTGGTTCCTGGACTAGGTTTTGTGGGGTTGGTTTCGTGAGGTGGTTTCCTAGGGCTGTGTGGGTCATACCAAAAGGTGTGGTTGAGTCGGTGTTGGGGCCATTTGATGGTGTTTGAACATTGCGTGCTTGTATATGAAGCTTGTCGGGCGGGGCGCTGGCCTCTCAGCGTGTGCAGGTCGGCCCCAACCCGGGAGATGCGCCCGTATCTAGCGGTTGGGGCAGAGGCGGCTGACCACGTCCCGAATCTTTTGCGTAACGTATAAAGAAACCATATGTGATCCATGCCAAAAGACAGGCGTGCGGATTTTTGACGGATTGTGCGGATTTTTGGGATGCTGTGCGGATTCTGGCTCGGTTGTGCGGATTTTTGAGGACCTGTGCGGATTGGTCATGGCGATTTTCCGCCGGATGGTCCCGGAAACGGCGGCTTTTAGCCCTAAAAAGACTGTTTCCGGCAGGTTCTGGGCTGTGGACAATCCGCACGACTTACTGAAAATCCGCACGGCACCTTAGGAATCCGCACGACATCTTAGAAATCCGCACGACCTGGTGGAAATCCACATGGTCCATTGAAAATCCGCAAACACTGTCTTTGTGCCGCCAGCGTGTCTTGTCGGACGACGTGGTCCCATTCTTCTTCATCGTCTTGCCGCACTCGGGACGCAAAAGCATTCCTTTACTCCGAGACGACCACTTCGAACCTGCTCCATGACTACTGGCGCAACGCACCTAGGCCTGTTACGGGCGTCCATTCCGCCTACTTCGCTTCAATGGGGCGGCCTCTCGATATTCGTTTGTGGATAAGTTTGCATGACGCATTGAATATGTGGATAACCCACGTTCCCCGACCACAAGGGCCGAATCGGGTTGCGCGTGAAACGCACATCCTTTTTCAATCGGATATATGAACACTACGATGCGTCACACCGGTCAGACAGGATTCGGTCAGACCGATATTGATCGGTCGGCCCTTGGTCGGCAGAGTTTCGGATACGACAATACGGAATACGGGAAAGCCCCTCCACAGCGCTTTTACACGCCCGATGAATCCGCTGGCTCAAGATGGCGATACGGACCATCCCAAACAGGTTCGCTGGGAGATGTCGGTCCCGCAGGAACGATTGGAATGATAGGCTCGGCCAGATTGACGGGGTCGGCCGGAACTGGCGGTAAAGGGTCGCATGGCCTCGGTTCCCTGCCGAATAACGTGCCGAACAACGCGCCGAACAACGTGCCGAACAATGTGGTGGCGGTGGAATCGGCTGTTTCGGGAGTGGGCGTCAGCACGCTGTCGTCGCTGGTGGCGCAAAACCTTGCGCAATCCGGCGCCACGTGCGCACTCATTGATGCCGATCTGCAGGGAGGCGGACTCGATGTGTTATTGGGAATCGAAAACGAGGATGGAACCCGATTCGGTGACATCAACGCACCGCTGGGCAGTGTGAACGGTAAGGCATTGCTAAGGGAGATGCCCTCGTGGGATGGCGTGCCGGTGTTATCTTGCGATCCTTGGAAGTCAAGCAATCCGCAACCGTGGGATGTACGAGCCTGCATACAGGCGCTTTCGCAGGTGAGGGACGTTGTAATCGTAGATGCGGCGCAGCGCGTCGGATTGCAGGAAGTCGCGGAACTTGGCCAATGCGCACGCATCGTCGTGGTGGAACTGACGGTACTGGGACTGGCCCGTGCCAAAACCATGCTGCGTTCCTCAATACGGGAGCAAAGCAAATTCGCCGAAAACACGAATCGCATGCTGGTGGTGGGAGCCGAGCCCAGAGGAACTTTGCGCAAACGCGGCATAACAGAAATCGACGAGGCGGAAAGCTATCTCGAATGCGACATCGCGGCTGTCATACAGCCGGACGCGCATCTGTGCAGCGAACAATTGGAAGGTCTTGGCCTGCGAAATCCCAATAAATCGACGACCAAAGCAATCCGAACATGCGTCGGCTTCATACTGGAACAATTGGAAAACAAGCGGGGAAAACATGGAACTCGGTCCCCTTAGCAGACTGGCGGCAGAACCGGGAGTGACCGACATCGCCATTACCTGCGACGGCACGGTGTGGGTGGATTGGGGGCGAGGCATGACCCCATGCGGCTTGCGTCCGTTTTCCGATCCGCACGCCATTCGTGAATTCGCGGTGCGATTATGCTCGCAGCTGGGCAAAAGACTCGACGACGCATGTCCGATCGCCGACGCATCGACGCCGGAAGGCGTGCGCGTGCACGCGGTCATCGCACCATTGGTTCCGCAGGGCGCGGCCATCAGCATACGATTACCGGACGTTGCTCAACCGAATCTGCGATCATTGGCGAATAGCGGCATGTTCCCCTCGAACTGGCTGCCTATGCTCGACGCGCTGGTGTCACGTCGAGCCAGCATCCTCATAACCGGCGGCACGGGCGCAGGCAAAACCACACTGCTCAAAGCGTTGCTCAAGCAATGCGAACCGACGGAACGTATCATCACCGTCGAGGAAGTACGGGAGCTTGGCGTGATTCAACATGCCAACCATGTATCGCTGGTCACCCGCGAAGCCAACATGGAGGGTGTCGGAGCCATAGGATTGCCGCAATTGATCGCGGCGACGTTGCGCATGCGCCCGGACCGCATAATCGTAGGCGAATGCAGAGGGGCCGAAATCGCAGACCTGCTGAGAGCTTTGAATTCCGGACATCGCGGCGGCATGACCACCCTGCATGCCAACCATGTGGGTGCGGTGCCGTCGCGGCTCGTCTCACTAGGATTGCTCGCAGGATTGGAACCGAAGGCAACGGCTGCGCTCGCCGCCGACGCGTTCGATGTGGTGCTGCATGTTGAGCGGGTGGAGGGAAAAAGACGACTTGCGCAAATCGGATGCCTGGAGTCGGATGATGGTCGGTTGGTGGGGCGTGCATTGGCCTCTTGGGACGGGAATCAGGTTCATGAAAGCAGTCGATGGCTCGAATTTCTGAGGTAGGGAATTCCCGCCAGAAGATTCTGCGCAGAGAGTTTAGGCGAGGAAGCGAGGTGACTTTCGTTGTGTGGTCTGTGTGGTCATTGACGGCGTCCGTGCTGATCGGCATGGCGGTATGGCTTTGGCCCGGTCATGGGGCGAGTGGCCGTGTGTTACGTATGGCTTCCGTGTCTGGTGCGGAAAGTCCTTCCGAACATGGCATGTATGAACCGTCCGAAATGGTTGGGACTGCCGGGATGTCCAGGGCGGCTAGATTGGCTGAGCTGACTGATTCGGTGGGAACGGATGCGCCCTGCTTGCCGTCGATAGGCGGAGTGGCGTGTGTGTCCGCGCTGCAGGCCTCAGTAAAAAGCGGGGCCACGTTGGTGGGCGCTTTCGAAGAGCTCGGTGGAATGCCTTTTGCCACCGCCGAATTGACGCCCTTTCGCATTCGTTTGGTCGTGCGCGGTCGAAGTCTGCCCAAAGAACGACGTGGTCAAGTCGATTTGCTCAGCGGGGAATTGTATGCGGCATGCCGGCTGAGCGCCGATTTGGGCTGCGAGACGAGCCATTGTCTGGATGTTGTTGCCTCGTCGTTGAAGCGACGGCGTTTGATGGATGACCTGCGTGCCAACGTGTTCGCCATGCCGCAAGCCACGGTGAAACTGCTGCTTGCGTTGCCGTTGGTGACACTGCTGTTGGGGGAGGGGATTGGCGCAAGGCCGTTCGCTTTTCTGTTTGGAAATGCCAAAGGATTGTTATGCCTGGGATTCGCGGCATGTTGCTATGCGCTGGGACTGCTGTGGGTGAGGGCGTTGATGAAAGGAACAACATGATGGAAACAGCGTGGATTTGGGTGTTGATCGCTTCGGTCTTTGCTGCGCAGGCCGTCTGGTTATGGCGATGGACTCCGATTCGTGAGATGTCCGGAGTGGGTGAGCGATTGCAGGAAGTGCCGTTGCCGTTGGTTCTGGAGATGTTGTCCGTGGCCATACGGCAGGGTGCGTCCATTCCGCATGCGCTGATTGCGGTCGGGGAGATTGTCTCCGGCAGGTTCGGCGACGGACTCCAATCAGCCGGCAGGAACCTTAATCAAGGTGTCGATTGGGATGATGCATGGCCGGATGGGGGTGATTTTGCGCTGGTTCGGGATGCGTTCGCCTCGTCATGGCGTAACGGCTCGTCTCCGGTGAATCGGTTGGATGCGGCGGTTGAGCAGATCGATTGGGATGAGCGTTCCCGTATAGAGCAATCAGCTGCCAGATTATCGATCAAACTATTGTTGCCGACTGGTTTGTGTTTCCTTCCGGCATTCATGGCGTTGGGCATCGTTCCGTCGATGGCATCGTTCTTCGGATGATTTTCGGTGAGGCCGACGTATATCAAATGGCGTCGTTTCCGAACTTAGTTGGACGTGCTTTTGAAATGTGGATAGCTTTGGCAACACGCCAAACCTGTGGATAACTCGCTTTCTCTGACCACAACCCCGGAAAACCGCGCATCATGCGGTTCCGATGCGCAAGACTGAACTCACCCGATCGTTCGATCGGGACCATTCAAACGAAAGGAGCATGATGAGCGATATAACGCCAATCAATGTTGATGGTTCGTCGGGCATGATGGTTCGTGTCGGACGGCGAATGCTCGATATCAAGGAAAAGTCCTACAAGACAGTATGCCTGTTGGATTCGCGTATGCGCATGCTGACCGCCGAACCGGAGGAAGGCGCCGCCACCGCCGAATACGCGGTCGTGTTGGTTGCCGCGACCGGATTCGCCGCGGTACTGGTGGGCATCTTGAAATCCGACGCCATCAAGACGTTGCTGACCAACATCATCAAGAAAGCGCTGAGCGTGGGGTAGAACATGCTGACGTCATGGTGGAAACGACGCTATGACGAGGGATCCGCCACCGCGGAATTCGCGGTGGTGCTTCCCTGCGTTGCGGTGGTGGCGATATTGGTGCTGTGCTTGGGGCGTGCGTCCGTGGTGTCCATGAACTGCCAGGACGCGGCCGCCGCCGGAGCCCGTGCCATGACGGTGATTGGGTCTGATGGCGAGGCCCGCGCTCGAGAGGCCGCGCTGGCCGCTGCCGTTGAGGGCTCCTCGGTGTCGTTCGTGGTTGGTTCCGACAGTGTTGCCGTGACAGTGCAATGCCCGATTGTGCCCGACCCTGCAGGAGTGCTGCCTGCAAGGGTCGTGGGTAAGGCGGTTCGATATTTCTAGAAAAAGGAGAGGCAAATGAGATGAACGGCTGTGTGAAACATGCTGTGAAACAAGATTTGAAATGCTGTGCGAAATGTTCTGTGGAACGTTCCGCTAAACAGCCTGCACGGCGGTCGAATGAAAGATGCGGGAAACGTTTCGTCAAGTGGCTGGCATGGCACGATGACGAGGGATCCGGAACCATCTCCGGCGTCGCTTTGATAGCGGTGGCGGCCATCATGCTTGCCACGGTGGCATCGGCCGGCAATCTTCTGCTATGTCTGCATCGCGTGCAGAACATGGCTGACTTGGCGTCGGTCGCTGCGGCCCAAGCTCTCTACGATGGCGATGCCGATCCATGCGCAGCCGCGGAACGTACGCTTTCCGGCAATGAGGTGGCGCTCGAATCATGTTCATTGGAAGACGAGGACGTGATCGTCACGGCCGTGATAAGCACGAGTGTGCCGCTCGTGCCGGAAGTGAGCCGAAGATCGCGTGCGGGGCCAATCGCGTGCAGCTAAGGTCGCATGTAACTGAGCGAATCCAGCGGATTGCATGTCGGGCCAATCGTGTCCGATCGTATGCATCCAAACAAATCCAACGGATTACGTGCGGCTGTCTGTATTGGACGATGGCATGTGGCGTGTGGCGGGAAACGCGGTTATCGTACTGAGATATGAGTGAAACGTCACGTACGAGCATGACAGTTGCCGTGGTCGGGAATCCGACGTCGAACAAGGGCAAGGGCGTCAAAGTCGGTGAGCAGGTGGTATGCCTGCTTCAAGAAGCGGGGGCGAAGCACGGTTTCGATGTGATCGACGTAACCGGACTGAGCTTCGAAGATTCCTTGCGGAACGCCAGAACCCGAAAAGACGAATACGACTATCTTGTGGTGGTCGGCGGAGACGGTATGATTGCGCTCGGGGCCAATGCGGTCGGGCTTTCCGGCAAACCACTGGGCATTGTGCCCACCGGGTCCGGAAACGATTTTGCAAGGGGTCTGAACCTGCCTGTCAATCGCGTGAGCACGGCGGTGGAAGGCATAGTCGGTGCGATCGTGCGCGGCACGTATATCGATGTCGACATGGGTCTGGCAACATCGTTGCCGGGCGGATATGCCGTCACTCCGCAAGATTCCGCCACGGTGGAACGTGCGGCAATCAACCGTTTCTACGCGGGCATGCTGTCGTGCGGTTTGGATGCGAGCATCAACGATCGTGCGAACCATTCCCGTCTGCCTAATGGTTCCCTGCGTTATTTCGCCGCCGTGATCGTGGAACTGACGCATATGCAGCGGTACGGATACCACATCAAAGCCACGTTGGCGGACGGTTCCGTGGAGGAGCGTGACATCATTTCACCGCTGCTCACGGTGGCCAATTCCAGGCATATCGGCGGAGGGATCGAGGTCTCTCCATACTCGCGGTTCTCGGACGGCATGTTGGATCTGGTATGGCTCGATCATGTACCGAACTTCATGGAATGCGTCGACGCAATCATGCGCGCCTATCACGGAAGGCTGCTCGGCAGTAAGGCGTTCGGCTGGAAACGCGTGCGTGAGATCGAAATCACCCGAGCCGAGGACGGCGCCGAACCGCCGGTGATGATGGCTGACGGCGAATATGTGGGCCATATGCCGGTCAAGGTCAGCGTGCAGGATCGTGCCCTACGGGTACTTGTTCCGCCCGCGGTCGTGGCAAACCAGTCCGAAAACAGCGACGAAACCATCGCCGCCATCGAACGTGACCATCGCGATCCCTTGACCGGCGAATTCCTCGACTGACGGTTCTGACGGCCACTCATCACCATGTGCGCGACCGGCACGATGCGGTAAGGTGAGTTCGAGAGTGAAAGTGCGGACAAGGGAGCGCGTGTAGATGTTCACAGTGGCGATCGTCGAGGATGAGGTCGATGCCGCGCGCAGGCTTGAGGCGTGTCTTGCGCGTTATTCGCAGGATCATCCCGGCGTGAGGTTCGACGTGACGGTGTTTTCGGAACCGACTGGTTTTCTTGATGCGTATCGTCCGGTGTGGGACATCGTGTTCATGGACATCGAGATGCCGAACATGGACGGCATGTCCGCCGCACGTAGGCTCCGGGTCCTTGACGAGCAGGTCATCCTGATATTCGTGACGAACATGGCGCAGTTCGCGGCCAAAGGGTATGAGGTGGATGCGTTGGATTACGTCATCAAGCCGTTTTCCTACAACGATTTCGAACGTAAACTCCGTCGTGCCGTGGCCATTCGCGGTGAGGAATCGGCTTCCGTCATGATCATGCAACGAGCCAGAACGCAACGTGTGCTCCTACGCGACATCGAGTACATCGAAGTCAAGAACCATAATCTGCTCTACCATACCGAGCGTGGCATTCTGACGGGTGCCGGTACCTTGCAGGATGTGGAAGACAAGCTGCGCGACCGTGGATTCCTGCGCTGCAACAAGGCGTTCGTGGTCAACGGCCGTCATGTCGTCTCCGTCAAAGGCAACGAGCTGACCCTTTCCGGCGGTGAAAACGTGACCATCGGCAGGGCATACAAAAAGACCTTCATGGAGGCGCTCGCCGCAAGCATGGGCGATGGCAACGTGATGTAGCGGCGTAGCACAATGTAACGGCATACCGCGCAGTATGACGCAGACAGACGGAATGGACGGGCGATGGTGCAGGCAATCGACGTGATGCTGGCTTTCTTCACCGATAATGGCATGGTCGTGGAGCTGATGGTCTCCACGCTGCTGTTCACCTGGTGGTTGGAACGCCGTGACATGTTCTGGTGGCGTGCGATGGCCGGCATAGCCGTGATGCTTGCCGAATCGATGCTGTGGCATGGCTATGTGCCGGAGAACCTGTGGACCGTTACCGTGCAGAACATCATCGTCTTCGTATTGTTGATCGCATGGATCGGTGAATGCTGGAAGGTCAACATCCGTCAGGCATTGTTCTACTTCGTCATGTCCGGCGCCATGCAGCATCTCGTCTACCGCGGCGCGCGGCTGCTGTCGATGGGACTGCATCATTACTGGCCGAATGGCGTATGGATCGACACTTATGTGTACTCGTTCGCGCAGATTCCGCTCTACTGCCTTGCCTATGCCGTATTCGCCCGGCCGATGGCGAAAAAGGACATTTCGATGGTGGGCGGACGGTCGGTGTTCGCCATGATGGTCGGCATGATGCTGTGCGTCAGCGTATTCACCAACATGTTCAACTTCCTCGCATCTCCCATATCCGGCGCGGCGGCGTTCACCGTGTTCAGCCTGTTCGATTTCGTCACCTGCGTGTTCATGCTCGAACTCGCCATCGAACTCGTCTCCAAGCAGCGCGCCCATGCGGAGGGGGAGGTGTTGCGTCAGTTGCTGCGCCAGCAGAAGCAGCAGATGGAAAGCACGAAGGAGACCATTGATCTGATCAATGTGAAAACGCATGATCTGAAAAAGCAGATCGTGCAACTCGGCCCCGCCATCTCGCAGGAGCAGGCGGGCGAGCTGCAGCAGCTTGTCGAAATCTACGATTCCTCCGTGCATACCGGCAACGAGACGCTGGACGTGCTGTTGGCGAGCAAATCGTTGCTTTGCGAACAACGCGGCATATCGTTCGACCGCATGGTCGACGGCGGCCTGCTCGACTTTATGAAACCTTCCGACATCTACTCCCTGGTCGGCAACGCGCTTGACAATGCGATGGAGGCAGTGGCGGCGTTGCCGGACGATGCGGAGAAGTACATTGCCGTGCGGATCTGCGAAAGCAAGGGAATGGTGATGATCCGCGTCGAAAATCCGTTTGTCGGGGAACTCGTGTTTTCCGACGGATTGCCGGTCACCACCAAAAGCGACACGCAATACCACGGTTTCGGCACGCGGTCGATCCGTATGATCGCCCAGCAGTATCACGGATACATGTCGATTTGCGCGCGAGACGGCATCTTCAGATTGACGGTGATCCTGCCTCTTCAGTGATGCCGTCCGCGGACCTATGCGCAGGCCGCGGTGTCGTTTGGCGCGTTTCGATGACCGTTCACGAAGTGGCGCTTATGTGTTGCCGAATTCTCAAGCACATTGGAGTCATGGGATTTTCATTGTCGAAGATTTCTGCAGAGATGCTGAAATCCAAGGAGTAAGAGATGCATAAGCGTACAGGCCTGTGGCGCGGTATCACCGCTGTGGGCGCATTGCTTCTCGCCGTCGCCATTATGGCGGGAACGATCATGGAGACGTACCGCACGTCCCTTGATGCGTTCGTCGGTACCAGAAGCCAGAAAACCGTAACGGACCAGTCCGCCGACGACGGCGATAGCTGGACGTACAAATCCGAATACAAAACCGCCAAGGAAGCATACGAAGGCTTCAAGCAGACGGCCATGGACGAGGCACAGGAGACTTACGCGCTTTTGAAAAACAGCGATAACGCCCTGCCGCTTTCCAAGACCGCGAAAATCACCATGTTCGGTGTGCGCAGCTACGCTCCGGTATATGGCAGCTCCGGCGGTTCCGTAACCGACGGCAATTCCACCGTCGAAATCACCGAGGCGTTCGAGGAGGAAGGCTTCCAGATCAATCCTTCCATGCTCAAGGCCTATCAGAACTACTTCAAAGACAAGGAATGGACCACACCGCAATTCGGCGGCGGCGTTCTTCCCGAATACGAGGAAATCACCAAGTACAACGATCCGTGCGAACTGAGCCTCGACGAACTGGCCCAGCTCAATCCCGAATACAAGTCCCAATACGGCGAATATCAGGATGCCGCGATCGTGGTCGTCGGCCGTCCGGCCGGTGAGAACGGCGACGGCTACTATCCGGGCGAGGAAGGCCTGGCCGACGGCATGAACACCGTGACCGGCAACATCCTTTCCCTGAGCGATGAGGAAATGGAACTGGTCAACGAGGCCAAGGCCAACTTCAGCAAGGTGATCGTACTCGTCAACTCCACCAATCCGATGGAAATCGCCAACCTGCAGGACGATCCGGACATCGACGCCATTCTGTGGATAGGCTATCCGGGCGCGTACGGCTTCTATGGTGTGGCCGACGTGCTCAACGGCACGGTTTCCCCTTCGGCGCACTTGGGTGACGTGATGGCCAAGAACAGTGCCGTCGCGCCGGCCATGAGCAACTACGGCAACGTGGCTTGGGCGAACGCATCCGACTTCTCCGAAGATGCGGCCGTCAACTCCTATCTGATGGAGGCCGAAGGCATCTATACCGGTTACCGCTACTACGAAACCCGCTACGCCGACATCGTCATGGGCAATGGCGGCGATGCGGCTTCGGCCGGAACCTATGCCGCTTCCGACGGAACGGTCGCGACAGTGGACGGCACGTGGGATTACACCAACGAAGTGGTGTATCCGTTCGGCTACGGCCTGAGCTACACGACGTTCGAGCAGACGCTTGATAGCGTTGAGATCAAGGGCGACAAGAAAACCGCAGTCGCCACGGTCACCGTGAAGAACACCGGTTCCGTGGAAGGCAAGTCCGTGATCCAGCTGTACGCTTCCGTGCCATACACCGATTACGACAAGAAGAACGGTGTGGAGAAGTCCGCGATCCAACTCATGGATTTCGAGAAGACCGACTCCCTCAAGCCGGGCGATTCACAGACCATCACCATGACGGTGGACCTGTCGAACCTTGCCAGCTATGACTCGAACAATGCCAAGACCTACATCGTCGATCCCGGTGATTACTACTTCTCCATCGGAGACGATGCCCATGACGCTCTGAACAACGTGCTTGCCGCGCAGGGATACTCCGAATCCGACGGCATGACCGCTTCTGGAGACAAGGCCAAGACCTATATGTGGTCGTGGGACGGTGACGTCGATGCCGATACCTTCTCCACATCCAGCACCGGAACCAAGATCACCAACCAGCTCTCCGACGGCGAATACGCCATCGACTACAACGCCTTCGATGAGGGAACGATCACGTATCTGACCCGCTCCGATTGGAACGGCACCTTCCCGAAGACCTACTCCGGCATCAGCGCCAATGAAGAGGTCTCCAAACTGCTGAACAACGATTTCATCGACCTGAAGTCGGACGACGACGTCTCCGACATCAAGATCGGCGACACTTCAAGCAGTCTGACCCTCAACGATATGAAGGGCGCATCCTACGATGACGAACGTTGGGACGAGCTGACCAGCAAGATTACCGTCAAGGAATTCATGCATTTCGCGGAGACCGCATTCCACGCCATCGGCGCGATCGACTCCGTTGGCTTGCAGGAAATGACCACGGACGACGGCCCTGGCGGATCCGACTCCCATTACCTCAATGAGGGTCAATATCAGGGACAGGCCTACGAGGATGCCGACGACTACGCCGACAAGAGCTCCCGAGTGGCTCCTTCCCCCCACCAACCTGGCCTACAGCTGGAACAAGGAACTCGCCTACCGCAACGGCGAAGTGATTCTGGGCGAAAGCAGCCTGGTGTTCAACCTGCCGATCATGATCGCACCGGCCATGAATCTGCACCGTCACGCCTATAACTCCCGCGGCGTCGAATACTATTCGGAAGATCCGATTCTTTCCGGATACATCGGCTCCGCCGTGGTGCAGGGCGCGCAGTCCAAAGGCGTGCTGGTGAATGTGAAGCATCTCGCCTTCAACGATCAGGAGATCAACAGGTCTGGCATCGCCACGTTCATGAGCGAGCAGAAAGCCCGCGAAATGGAGCTTCGTACCTTCCAGCAGGCCTTCGAAGCCAATGGCAAGCCGGCTTCCTTCGAATCCGACGATACCAAGAAAGACACCTACACCCAGGGCGCACTCGGCGTGATGACCTCCTACAACCGCATCGGCGCGGTCGCATCCAGCGCCAACGCCGCGGTCATGGTCAACATCCTGCGCGACGAGTGGGGCTTCACCGGCTACAACGTCACCGATTTCACCTCGGTTTCGCCGCATGCGGCACCGAAGGAATCCGTGCTTGCGGGCACGTCCGCCTTCTGCGGTTTCGGCAATCAGGGCGTGAAGTATTGGGACGCCGACACCCTGAGCAAGGACCGCGACATGCTTCTGGCCATCAAACAGAACATGCACTATTCGCTCTGGGCCATCGCCAACTCCAATGCGATGAACGGCGTGAACTCCAGCACGCACACCGAGAACGTCATGACATGGTGGCGTGCGGTCTATCTCGGCGTGATCGCCGCATCCGGCGTGATCACTTTGGTCGGCCTGGCCGGTTATACGACGACCCTCATCCGTTCCGTCTGCAATGCGGCCAACGGCCCGACGGCGGCTTCGAAGTGAAAGGAACGATCATGGCAACGACAATCAAAACCCATGTTTCCGAGCTTGCGGCCGTAGCCGCGACGCTCATCGGACTGGTAATCTACCTTGTCAATTCGACGACCGGATACATGGCCGGCCAAGGACTGAACGCGCTGGTCATCGGACTGAGCGTGGTGGCTATGGTGGCGCTCGCCGTTCGTGTGTTTGCCGGCGACCGTCTACCGGAGGTACTGAACGACGTGTTGCTGGTCGGATCCGAAGTGCTGTTGCTGGTGAGCTTCGCGCAGTTCGTGCTTGAACGCGTGCGCCTTGCCGCCGACATCTACTTCATTCCGGTCAACTATCCGGCATCGGAGCAGACCTCGCTCAATGTCGCGCTGATCGGTGTGGCATGCTACCTCGTGGCCATTGTGCTGCTCGTCGCCAAGGCGTTCACAGCCAAAGACGTGCGACGTGCGGCGATCATGCTGGAACCGGCGGTCGAATAGCGGTCCTATGCCGCCCATGCGAGCGGCATTTCCATCTGGTCATCCGGCGGCGCTCGCCGATTCGCAATGATTGCGATTCTCGGTGACGTCGCCGGTGGCCATGTCATATATTGCGATTCCAGAGAAGATTTAGGAACTAAGATGCAGGCAATAGATTTCAACACAGGCTGGGCTTATCGACATTTGGATGCCGATGAGGATTGGGCCGCGGTTACGATTCCACATGATGCGATGCTTTCCGAACCCCGCCATGCGCTTGCCGCAAGCGGATTGAATTCCGGATGGTTCGAAGGCCGCGACTACGAATACGTCAAGCATTTCACGCCAGGTCGGGAGTTGGCCGGCAAGCGGATGCTGCTGGAATTCGAAGGCGTCCAGCACAATGCCGAAGTGTGGGTGAACGGCAGGAAGGAAGCGTTCCGTCCGTACGGATACACCAATTTCTACGTGGATCTGACCAATCTTGTGAATATCGGCGAGGATAATGAGATTCGCGTCATCGCGCGCAACAGCGATCAGCCGAACTCCCGCTGGTATTCCGGAGCGGGCATCTACCGTCCCGTTATGCTGTGGACGGCTTCCGCCGAACATATTGCGGTCAACGGCCTTTTCGTACGAACCATCGCCGTGGATCCGAAAACCGACGACGCACATATCTCGGTTGAGGTCGAAACAAGCGATGCCGGCAATGTACAGATCGAAATCGCCGATATGACGGGCAAAACCGTGGCGGGCCTTGTGCAATCGTGCGAAGCCGGCGTGAACAGGTATGAAATAACCATCGCCGACGCAAGACTGTGGTCGCCGGAGCATCCGGAACTGTACGTGTGCAAGGCGGTCTACACCGCGCATAACGGCAATCATGACGCGGCGGAAAGCACGTTCGGCATCCGAACGCTTGAATGGGGCAGCAAAGGGCTGCTCATCAACGGCAGCCGCGTGATCATCCAGGGTGCGTGCATCCACCATGACAACGGCGTACTCGGCGCCTGCGCGTATGCGGACGCCGAGGAACGCAAGATCCGGCTGATGAAGGAGAACGGCTACAATGCCATCCGCTCGGCGCACAACCCATGCTCCAAAGCATTGCTGGACGCCTGCGACAGGCTTGGCGTGCTGGTGATGGACGAATACATCGACCACTGGTACATTCACAAAACCCAACATGATTATGTTGACTATTTCAACGAATGGTGGCGTCAGGACCTTGCCGACATGGTCATGAAGGACCGCAACCATCCGAGCGTGATCCTGTATTCCACCGGCAACGAAGTGTCGGAGACCGCGCAGAAACGCGGCATCGCGCTCACCCGCGAGATGACCGAGCATCTGCATTCGCTCGACGATACACGTCCGGTGACCTGCGGCGTGAACATCTTCTTCAACTTCCTCTCGTCAATCGGCTTCGGCCAGTATTCCGACAAGAAGGCCGCGAAGGAGGCCGAGGCGGCGGAGAGGAAGCGTGCCGCCGGTCAGACCGCAGACAAACACAAGGCTGTCGGCAGCGAATTCTTCAACAATATGGCCGGCATTCTCGGCGCGGATTTCATGAAGACCGGAGCCGCGCTGCCGTTCTGCGATTGGGTCACGAAAGACGCGTTCGCCGCGATGGACGTGGCCGGCTACAACTACGGCATCAAACGGTACAAGCATGATCTGAAGAAGTATCCGAACCGGTTGATCCTCGGCTCGGAAACCTTCTGCAACGATGCATACCGCTTCCGCGAACTCGCCAAACGCGAGCCAAGGCTCATCGGCGACTTCGTGTGGGCCGGAATGGACTACATCGGTGAAACCGGCGTGGGAGCCTGGGAATACGAGGATTATGCATCGTTGAACATCGAATACGGCTGGCTGACTGCAGGCTCGGGTCGAGTGGACCTGACCGGACGATCCCTTGGCGAAGCCTATTACACCCGTGTTGCTTTGGAACAGGCCCAAGGACCGTTCATCGCGGTCTGCCCGGTGAACCACACGGGAGACAAGCATTCGCCGAGCGCATGGAAGATGAGCAACGCCATCGACTCATGGAGCTGGAACGGATGCGAAGGTCGCAAAGCCAACGTGGAAGTCTACGCAAGGGCCGCATCCGTGGCGTTGCTGGTCAACGGACGCGAAGTGGGCCGTAAGGAAATGAAGAACGACTGCATCGCGCGCTTCTCCTGCACATACGAGCCGGGAACGCTGGAAGCCGTGGCCTACGGCGAGAACGGACGTGAAATCGGCCGCGGCCAGCTGGTCAGCGCAACCGACACCACGCAACTGACCGCGCACGTCGAATACCAAGGCAACGAACTCGCTTACGTGCGTGTGCGCTACACCGATGACAACGGCGTGATTAAGCCGTTGGAACGTGGCACGTTGCGGGTGGAACGGGAAACGAGCGCGCAGGTGCTCGGCTTCGGCTGCGCGGCCCCCTTCAACAAGGGCAGCTTCGTAACCGGCAAAACCGGTACCTACTATGGCGAGGCGCTCGCCGTGGTGAAGGTGCCGCAATCGCAGGAAGGGGCCGTGACGCTGCGGATAAGCGACGGCAAGCTGACTGCGCAGGTAAGCATCAGTCCGAATAATGATTCCGTCGCAACAGCACGGTAAACACCGAATTCACGCCGATTGGGAGAGAGCCGGCCTTCACCGGCCCTCGACGCCCGGCAATGGAATCAGAATGTCCAGCACGAAATTCCCATCATCCGTATGAATATCCATCACACCGCCGTATTGCTCGGCGATCATGCGGATGGATCGCATGCCGAAACCGTGGTATCGGCGGTCATGTTTCGTGGTCTGCGGC
>CAVEVJ010000296.1:0-5265 GCA_963619075.1 Acidaminococcaceae bacterium | reverse complement strand
GTTGAATCCTCCATCAGCAAGTTCCTTCACATAGTCGGCATCAACCGTGTCGGGGTTCGCCTCGGTCGTGATTTCGGTGTCCTGTTCGATTCCCCACGTCTTGCGCACGGCATCCAGCACGGCCACCAGATCGGCCGCCTTGAGGATGGTCGGCGTGCCTCCCCCAAAGAAAACCGTGCTCGCAGGCTTGGGTGCGATGCCATGTTGCTCCTGCCAATCGTGCACGAGCCGCATCTCGCGAATCACCATGTTGGCGTAGTTCGAACGAGATGCCCCCTCACCCAGATCCGCCGCGGTATACGTGTTGAAATCGCAGTATCCGCAACGTCTCATGCAGAACGGCACATGCACGTAGACTTCGAACATCAGCCCTCGGTCTTCTGAGCCGCGCGAATCTTGTCTTTCGTGTCGCGGTCGTTGCCGGCTTCTCCGGTGGAAAGCGCCGCGATGAACGCCTCCTGCGGCACTTCGACATGACCGAGCATCTTCATGCGCTTCTTACCGGCCTTCTGCTTCTCGAGCAGCTTGCGCTTACGGGAGATGTCGCCGCCATAGCACTTGGCGAGAACATCCTTGCGCAGCGCACGGATGTTCTCTCGTGCGATGATACGTGAACCGATGGCCGCCTGAATCGGAATTTCGAACTGCTGGCGTGGAATGAGTTCACGTAGCTTCTTCGTCATCATCACACCGTAGGAATACGACTTGTCTTTGTGCACGATGGCGCTGAACGCGTCGACCTTCTCGCCCTGGATGAGGATGTCCACCTTCACCAAATCGGCGGACTGCTCGCCGTCCTCATGGTAGTCAAGGGACGCATATCCCTTGGTGCGGCTCTTCAGCTGGTCGAAGAAGTCAAAAACGATTTCGGCCAGAGGAATGCGGTAATGCATCTCCACACGGTCGGCGGAAATATACTCCATGGTCCCCATCTGCCCACGATGGTCCTGGCACAGGTCCATGACCGCTCCGATGAATTCCTTCGGAGTGATGATGTCGGCCGCCACCATAGGCTCCACGATCTTCTTAATCTTGCCTTCCGGGAATTCGCTCGGATTGGTCACACGGTGCACGCTGTTGTCTTCCGCAGTGACCTCGTAGGGAACGTTAGGAGCCGTGGAGATCAGGTCGAGATTGAATTCACGGCTCAGACGCTCGGTCACGATTTCCATGTGCAGCAGTCCGAGGAAGCCGCACCGGAAGCCGAATCCCAGCGCCACGGAGGTCTCGGGCTCGTAAATAAGTGCGGCATCGTTGAGCTTGAGCTTGTCGAGCGCCTCCCTCAATTCCGGATACTGCGCATTGTCGATGGGGAACAGGCCCGCGTAGACCATCGGCTGCGGGTCCCTATAGCCGCTGAGCGGTTCCGTGGCCGATTTCGCGGCGGATGTGATCGTGTCGCCCACCTTGGACTGGCTTACGTCCTTCGCGCCGGTAATCACATATCCGACCTCGCCCGCGCCGAGGGCTTTGGTAGGCATCATATCCGGGCTAATCACGCCGATCTCAATCGGATCGTGCGTCATACCAATGCCCATCATGTGCAACTTCTCACGGGAACGCAGTTCACCGTCGACCATACGGATGTAAGTAACGATTCCCCTGTAGGAGTCATAGACGGAGTCGAAAATCAGCGCACGCGCGGGCGCGTCAGCATCGCCTTTCGGTGCGGGAACATCGGTCACGATGCGATCGAGCAGCTCGGCGACGCCTTCTCCCGTCTTGCCGGACACACGCAGCACTTCGGAAGGATCGCAGCCGATCAGTCCGGCGATCTCCTCCGCATGCTTGTCGGGCTCGGCGCTGGGAAGATCGATCTTGTTCAACACGGGAATGATGGCCAGATCATGGTCGATGGCCATGTACAGGTTCGACAACGTCTGCGCTTCAATGCCCTGCGTTGCGTCAACGAGCAGCACCGCTCCCTCACATGCCGCAAGGGCACGAGAAACCTCATAAGTGAAGTCGACGTGTCCCGGAGTGTCGATCATACCGAGTGTGTATTCGATGCCGTCGAACGTCCATGGCACGCGCACGGCCTGCGATTTGATGGTGATGCCGCGTTCCTGCTCGATGTCCATACGGTCGAGGAATCGGTCGCGCATCTCGCGTTCCGGCACGATGCCGCTGAGCTGCAGGATACGGTCCGCCACCGTCGACTTTCCATGGTCGATATGCGCGATGATGCAGAAATTGCGAATCAACGACTGATCGGTGAAACCGGGCTGGTTATGCTGCTGGCCCACGCCATCCTCCTCCTGAAATATTCAACGCAAACGATTCTAGCCGCTGCCATCGGCAGTGCGTGCCACGACACTCACAGGCCCGTTGGCAATTTATCCGCGTGCCATGTTATCATCTTCGTTTGTATGTCCTTATAGAAAACGTCGTTTGGAGTAATAGTGGCAAACATTAAGTCGCAGAAGAAGCGCGTTCTCACCAACGAGAAGGCCCACAAGCGTAACGTGGCCGTGAAGTCCGGTCTGAAGACCGCCGTCCGCGCTACCCGCGAAGCCATCGCCGCTGGCGATAAGTCCGCTGCCGAAGCCGCCTACAAGGTCGCAGCTCAGAAGCTCGACAAGGCTGCCGGCGCTGGCGTGATCCACAAGAACCAGGCTGCAAACCGCAAGTCCGGTCTCGCTGTGGCCATCAACGCTCTCTGAGTTTTATAAAGCTCACAGCTCATTGAAGCTCCGCAAGAATTGTCTTGCGGAGCTTCTTCTATGTCAGGAGCTTTTGTGTCATCTACGTTGATGCAATCCCATTCCCGAACGCGTCAGTGTTAACGGCGTCCATCATCAGGCCCGTCGTCCTTGGAATCGGGATGGATGACCGGACGTTTCAGATAGCGCGACTCCCCCGGCAGGTACGTGTTATGTCGTACGAGGGCGCCGGGCAGCTGAATGTCGAATATGACGGACAGCAGTCTCATGGCGACCATAAGAATGACGATCAGCACGTCAAGCGTCACTTCGGCGGCGAATCCCACGACTCCCGCGTCGACACCTTTACACACCAGCACAGTCAGCACGCATCCGACTATGGACGGCACCGCATACCAGTGTTTGTCACGAATCACCATCGGCACCTCGTTGATGAGCATATCCCGAATCAAGCCTCCGCCGAGAGCCGTGAACATGCCAAGGAACACCGCCGTGGTTCCGGACATGTGGTACATCATCGCCTTCGATGTGCCATTCACCGCATACAGCCCCAGGGCAAGGGCATCCAAAGCGAGCATCGACCACTTCAGCCTGTTGATTTCCGGATGGATGACCGCGACGGTGACAGAGGCCAGCAATGCGGTAATCACCAAACCTTTGTCGGACACACCGATCGGCGGCACCACGCCCAAAAGCACGTCGCGGATGATACCGCCTCCCAATGCGGTCAGCCACGTGGTCACGAGAATCGCGAAAATGTCATACCCCTTGCGCACTGCCGCAAGGCCTCCCACCATACCGCAGCAGAAGGTGGCCAGATATTCGACGCCCATAAGGAAATCGTTACTTTCCAGCGCCACTTCCATAGTCCCTCCAATCCAACGACCAAAGAGAGCCTACCATCTTTCTTGTCTAGGTGGAACGTCATCCGGAATCACGGGAAAACCAATCACCGTCATTGCCGATATAACGAAAAACGCCGGAGAATCGGAACCTCCCAATTCTCCGGCGCTCATCATGTGGCATTAATCAGCCGCGTGAATCAGCAAACCTTCCACATCCAGTTGTGCGGATCCTCGATCTCGCCAAGCTGAATGCCCAGCAACTGGTTGCGCAGGTTCACGGTGAACTCACCGGAACCGCCATCGGCCACGGTCACATCGAACTTCTCGGACTTGAAACGACCGATCGGAGTGATGATGGCGGCGGTGCCGCATGCGAACACTTCGGTGACCTCGCCGGACTTGATGTCCTCGAGCAGCTGGTCCAGTGCGATCATGGTCTCGACCACGTCATGGCCATTGTCCTGGATGAGCTGGATCAGGGATCGGCGGGTCACGCCCGGCAGGATGTTGCCGGTCAGGGACGGGGTCTCCACGTGGCCGTCCTTGTGCACGACCATCATGTTCATGCCGCCAAGCTCCTCAAGGTAGGTCTTGGTCGCGGCGTCAACGAAGCAGACCTGCTCACAGCCGTGGTCGATGCCGGTGTACTCACCGAGCAGCGAGGCCGCGTAGTTGCCGCCACACTTGGCGAAGCCGGTGCCTCCAGGACCGGTACGGAACCACTTGTCTTCGACCCAGATGCTGACCGGCTTCACACCGCCCGGGAAGTACGGGCCGGATGGGGATGCGATCACGCAGTAATCCACCTCATGCGGAGCGCGCACTCCAAGGAACGGTTCGGATGCGAACATGAACGGACGCATGTACAGGGTATATTCGCGACGGGTCGGAACCCAGTTCACATCACGCTTGACGAGCGCGGCCACGGAACCGATGAAGTCATCGATCGGCAATTCCGGCAGATACAGACGCTTTGCGGAATTCTGGAAGCGTTCGGCGTTCGCATCCGGACGGAACAGCCAAGTGGAACCATCGGCATGACGGTACGCCTTCAGTCCTTCGAAGCATTCCTGGGCGTAGTGCAGCACGGATGCGCCCGGGTCCATCTTCAGCGGCGCGTACGGCTCGATACGGCGGTCTCCCCAGCCTTCTCCCTTGGTCCAGGTCATGTGGGCCATATTGTCGGAGAACAGCTGTCCGAAAGCCGGCTTGTCGATGAGTTCGGCGCGCTTGGCGTCGGATGCCGGGTTTTCGTTCGGGAGCACGGTGAACTTGTCGGTGAGCTTGTCCAGCTCCGCCGGATCATGATGATTCTGTTCAGTCATTTCTAACTTCTTCTGTTGCATCAGCCGTGTTGAGCGGCATGCGGTTATTGTGTTTTCGGCGCTTGTGGCACCGGTTTCTGGTATGTACTCTCTCACACAGCGATTGCTTTTCGATTACTTGCGTTCGCGATATGAGATGGCATGATTTCCGACGAAAAACGCAAGAGTCCACGCGTGCAACCACACGTGGACTCTTGCGTTTTCAGACTTGAGATTCGTCAGTCAGAGAACCGAGTTCACTCAGCGGCCGGAGCCTCGGCAGCGGCGTCTTCCGGCACCACTACGGAGACGACGGACTCTTCCGGATCCTCAACGTCGAGTTCGACGCCTTCCGGCAGAACGACGTCCTTGGCGAAGATCTTGGCGCCGTCGGTCAGGCCGTCGACGTTGATAACGATCTTCTCCGGCAGGTTGGCCACGTCGGCGCGAACC
>CAVEVJ010000295.1:0-2281 GCA_963619075.1 Acidaminococcaceae bacterium | reverse complement strand
CCCATGCTCGCGCGCCTTCTGCTCGAACGGGTCGGCGTGCACCGGATCGGCGAAACGCCTCCAGCCATCATGTCGGAACGCGGCGTTGTCGTCAAGGGAAATCTTCGCATCCAACGCGCACAACGACTTGGAGGATTCGTCATCCGGGTCGCCAATCTTGGCAAGCGGATTGATCTCCACCAAAGTCGCGTCATTTTCCTTGAAGCACTGCCACATCTTAAGCAAAATCTGTGCGGCCTGGTCAACATCGGCATGGTAGAAGCCGATGCTTTCGGCCATCTTGGTGGCCGCTTCGATGTCGAAGTCCTCAAGAGCGTCGATATGCAGGCGCTTGACGGATTCCGGATGCTCCTTGGCGATCTCCTCGACCTCCGTGCCGCCGTTCGCGGTGGCAAGCACGTCAAAATCCCTGGATGCACGGTCAACGGAAATCGAAACGTAGTATTCGTGCAGAATGTTCTTGGCTTCCGCCACCAGCACGCCGCTCACCTTGTGCTTGTGAATCGTCCTTGGCAGAATGTCTTCGGACGCAAGAATGGCCTCGTCACGGGTCTTGGCCAGCTTGACGCCGCCGGCTTGTCCACGATGTCCGATCTTCACCTGCGCTTTGATGACGTTCGGATAGCCAATCTGCTCGGCCGCTTCAGCCACCTCATGAGAGTTCTGGGCGAATACGGCTTTAGGCGTCGGAATCCCCTGCTCTTCAAGCAGTTCCCGGGCCTGATACTCATAGAGATCCATGAATTCTTTCCCTTGATGACGATGATTTACAAAGAACGTTCCGCGATCAGGCAGGCATTGCGATCAGCGAGCTGACCGGGTAGTCCCCCAGCGATTCGACGCCGTTGATGCCCTGCAATTCCATGACGAAACTGTAGCCGGCGACGACGCCTCCGCATCTCTCGATGAGCATGCGGGCCGCATTCGCGGTACTACCGGTGGCGATCAGATCATCGACCACCAGCACGCGCATTCCTTCATGAACGGCGTCCGTCTCGATTTCAACCGAGGCCTGACCATATTCGAGGTCGTATTCCTGGCAAACAGTGGGAGGAGGCAGCTTGCCCGCCTTGCGCACCGCGATAAAGCCTTTGCCGAGTCTGGCGGCCAAGGCCGGCCCGAACAGGAATCCGCGCGACTCCAGACCAGCCACGGCATCGAATTCGCCCACATCGACCGGCAATGCGGCTTCAATCGCGTCCATGAGGATGCCTAACGCGCGCGCATCGGCGAGGACCGGCATGAAGTCACGGAAAATGATGCCTTCCTTCGGGAAGCCCGGAATCGAGCGAATACGGGAAATAAGATATTCGGCGTCCTCAACCCCGATTTTCCCCAAAGCGGAGACGGTGATATCCGATGATGCCATGTCAGTGGTTTCCTTCTACCTCGGTTTGCGGCATTTCAAAGTATAGTTTTCCCATGCGAACAGGAACGGCGAAAACCTCAAAAATGAGATTTTCGCCGTTGACGCATATGGTTGAATCAAACGTTCTTGTGTTCGACCCGCTCATTCTTCGCCGTTTCGATGGGCTCGACAACGGTTTCCTGAGGGTTCTCAATCTGCGCTTCGGCGTCTTCTTCGTTCGGCAAAGGATTGCCGTCCTCATCCACTTCGTCGTCATGCACATACGCGGGACGCACGTATTCACGGCTGATGGCATTGAAACCAAAACGCAGCATGGAACCTTCGGAGTCGATGACGATCTCCTCATATTCGGTGTCGACGGAGACGACCTTACCAATCACGCCGCCGATGGTGATGATTTCAGTGCCCGGCTGCAGATTGGCACGAAAATCCTGACGTTCTGACTGCTGCTGCTTGGCTTTCCGTGACTGCCAGAACATCATAGCGAACATCACGACGACAATGACGATAAGAAAGAGGTAATCCAAAACTTACTCCTTGCAAGGATGGGCATTCAATCGGGACCGCTCGTCCAAAACACAGAGTCTATGCCAGCTTGCTGACATCAATAGCGGAATCATCGGGTTTCAGACCAAGATGCTCCCACGCCTTTCGAGTGGCGACGCGTCCCTTCGGGGTTCGTACAAGGAAGCCTTCCCGAACCAAGTACGGCTCGCACACGGTCTCCACTGTCTCCGATTCCTCGCCGACCATGGCCGACAGGTTGTTCAATCCCACGGGGCCGCCGTTGAAATTGGTGACGATCGCCTTAAGCACTGCGATGTCCAGCCGGTCAAGGCCTTCGGTATCGATCTGATACAACGCAAGCGACTCCTTGACATCATCAGGATGCACCGATTCGAGATCATGGAC
>CAVEVJ010000294.1:0-2349 GCA_963619075.1 Acidaminococcaceae bacterium | reverse complement strand
ATGGTGATCGGTTCACAAGCCGACATGGTGGTTGCCGGTCAGGCTCGCGACGGAGCGGAGGCTGTGGCCTTGGCCGAGACGCTGCATCCCGATGTGGTTCTGATGGACGTGCGCATGCCCGGCATGGACGGCATCGAAGCGACGCGGCAGATCAGTTCATCGCAGCATCGCTTCACCACGTCGGAGGCGCACACCGGTCTGTGGCAGACTCACGTGATCATTCTGACGACGTTCGACCTGGACGAATACGTGATGGCCGCCATCAATGCCGGTGCGTCCGGATTCCTGCTCAAAGACACCGAACCTGAAACGTTGCTCAATTCGATTCGCACAGTATTCCAGGGCAATGCGATCATCGCACCGTCGGCGACGAAACGACTGATTGAAAGAATGATGCAGGGCGGGTTGACCGGTCAGAGTTCCCCCTCCGCAGATCCTGCCATGACAGGCGAGGCACCACGCCAATCGGCATATATCGATCCGGAGCTGAATGAGCTGACCAATCGCGAGCGCGAGGTCCTCATCGAAATCGCGCACGGTCTGTCCAACCAGGAAATCGCCGACCGGTTGTTCATCAGCCTGCCGACGGTGAAAACGCATGTGGCGCATATCCTGTCGAAAATCAACGCCCGCGACCGCGTGCAGGCGGTCGTCTTCGCCTACGAAAACCATCTGGTCTGATCGACGAACGGTGCTCCCTATAATGGGGGCACCGTTTTCTCTAGGCCTCCGCAAGCGCTTCGACCGGCGGGGTGTTCACCGCGCGTCGCGCAGGGAACACGCTGGCGAGCAGCGCGGCTGCGGCGGCCACACCCAACACGATGCCGTTGACGGTCCATTCGAACGGGAACGCCACCGTGCCGTACATGCTGAACACCACATACGAGCCAAGCCAGCCGAACAGGGTGCCGAGCATCACACCGACCGTGCCGGAGACCAGTGAGATAATCAGCGCCTCCACGCCAAGCGAACGCCTGAGCTGGCCTCGAGTCATGCCGATGGCGCGCAGGGTGGCGGATTCACGGGTGCGTTCGATCACGGACAATGACAACGTGTTGGCCACGCCGACCAGTGCGACGAGCACGGCCACGGCGATCAGACCCACCATGAGCATCATCATGGAATCAATCGACTTCCCCCACTGCACACGTTCGGCGATAGGACCTGATACGGTTGCATCGGCACTCTTCGAAAGCGCGGATTTGAGGCTGTCGAATACACCGCTGATCGTAGTGTCGGTTTCGTCGATCTTCACCAGCAATATGTGCGAGTTCGTATTGAGATCGCCATTCGTAAAATGGCTCTTATCCACGAATCCCACGGCACCGTATGTGCTGGAGATGCGCCGGTAGTCGCTCTGTTCGACCTTGAGTTCGAGCGTGCGTTTCGTGTCGCCGTTCCCATCCCATGCAGTGCCAAAGGTGGCGGTTCCCTGACGGAACGTCATCTGTTTGCCGCTTTGCGCGTTGTATTGCGGCATGAGCACGGTACCGGCATCGATGGTGGAATCGCCCAGATCCGTTCGAATCACGTTTTGCAACTCACTGATGTTCTCCACGCCGATAAGCAGCGTGCTGGTGGAGACGCCGTCACCGGAGCCTTCCAGCTGCACGTTGGCGGATGGGGCATATACGACGTCCGTCACGCCCTTGATTGCCTTGACGGTGCCGGCCATCTGCTGGCTGACGTCACTTCCCGTGACCACGACATCGACGCTGTAGCGTGTGGCGAGCGCGTCGTTCATGGTCTCCTTGGCGCTGGCGGCACCGGTGGCGATGGTGGAGACGAGCGTTACGCCGATGAGCAATGCGGCTCCGGTAGCGGCGACGCGACGCGGATTCTTCTGGATATTGGCATGGGCCACCTTGGCGGAGGGACCGGACAGCGCCACCAGCGCGCCGACGCCTTTCATGAATATCGGCAGCCAGAAGACTGCGGTAAGCACGAGTCCTAGAAACACAAGTCCGGCACCGACGATGGCGGCGAGCAGAATCACGACGAACCGATTGCCGCCGAGCATGTCGACATCATCGGTGGTCCGCATCTGCCATATCGAGAACGACGCAAGGGCGATGCCCACCACGACGAACAACGAGCCGAAGATGGCACGAGCACGACCGGAGCGACGATCATCGGTCAGCTCGAGCGGACGCAACGCCTCCAGAGGGGTTACCGATGTCGCGGAACGTGCGGATCCCAAGGATGCGAGCACGGTCGCGATGATGCCAAATGCAACCGGAACCACAAGCACCTGCCAGGAGAAGATCGGATGCATGGTCTGCTTCATAACGCCGCTGGCGCACACGACTCCCATAAGCGCGCATCCGAACGCCACGCCCAATATGGATG
>CAVEVJ010000293.1:0-4198 GCA_963619075.1 Acidaminococcaceae bacterium | reverse complement strand
TTGGACAGCTGGTGGCCCAGGAAGCGTCCAGCCGACTCGGTGTTCCGTTCGGCATCATCGACCTTTCCCTCGCCCCGACCCCAGCCGTAGGCGATTCCGTCGGTGAAGTGCTCGAGAAGATCGGCCTCGAACAGGTCGGCGCTCCGGGAACCACCGCAGCGCTCGCCATGCTCAACGATCAGGTGAAGAAGGGCGGCATCATGGCGTCCTCCTACGTGGGCGGTCTCTCCGGCGCGTTCATTCCGGTTTCGGAAGACAAGAACATGATTGACGCCGCATCCAACGGATGCCTGACCATCGAAAAGCTCGAAGCCATGACCTGCGTATGCTCGGTCGGCCTTGACATGATCGCCATTCCGGGCGATACCACCGCATCGACGATTTCCGGCATTATCGCCGACGAAGCCGCCATCGGCATGGTCAATCAGAAGACCACCGCCGTGCGTGTGATTCCGGTTGAAGGCAAGGGTGTCGGCGAGATGGCCAACTTCGGCGGTCTGATGGGCTATGCGCCGATCATTCCGGTGAACCAGACCTCCTGCGAGGCGTTCGTGACCCGCGGCGGCCGAATCCCCGCGCCGATTCACTCGTTCAAGAATTGACGTTCTTCGACAACTCCGATAAACAGAGCCCGGCCTTCCTCGCGCGGAGGGCCGGGCTCTGTTGCGTCCATATACAGTTTTGCTTACCTTTTACTTACCTACTCACCGCCGGTAAAGTTCCACTGGTTTTACTCACCGCCGGCAAAATTCAGCTGGCGCCAGGCTTCGTAGATGGCGATGGACGCGCAGTTGGTCAGGTTCAGCGAGCGCAGGCTCGGGCGCATGGGCAGGCGTACCTGTTCGGCCACGTGCGGGCCGGCCATGATGTCCATCGGGTCTGGGATGTTGCCCGGTTCGGGGCCGAACAGTAGGATGTCGGTCGGTTTGTATTCGATTTCCGTATACAGTTTGGTGGCGTGTGCGGTGAATGCGATGATGCGTGAGTTGGGCATTGATTCGACGAGGTTGTCGAAATTCGGGTGCAGCACCACGTGTGCCATGTCGTGGTAGTCGAGGCCGGCGCGGCGGAGTTTGGTGTCTCGTAGGTTGAATCCCAGTGGTTCCACGAGGTGCAGGATGGTTCCGGTGACCGCGCACAGGCGGATTGCCGAGCCGGTGTTGCCGGGGATTCTGGGGGAGTAGTAGCACAGGTGTGGTGTGGAGGTTTCCGCTTTGGCGGCATCTTCCGCGCTGAGCATTGCGTCGACTACGGAGATGGGATTGCCGTGTGCGTCGGTCACCAGTTCGTCGGGGCCGTAATTTGATTTGCGGTAGCCGTATTCGAACATTTTCTCGACTTGGGTTTCGGCTGCTTGCGTGTTGGGGGCTTCGCTGGCAGGTGCTTCATTCGTCATAAGTGCTAAGAATAGGAACGATGAACGACACGAATATTTCAGTGCGGACCGCGCATATTGCCGTGGAAAGCAGTGGTAAGGCGTATGGTCTGCTCGCCGAATGGTGGCGGACCTGCGCGCGCGATCTGCCTTGGCGGTTCGGACGTACCACGCCGTGGGGTGTGCTGGTGTCGGAGGTGATGAGCCAGCAGACCCAGATGAGCCGCGTCGTGCCGTATTGGAATGAGTGGATGGAACGTTGGCCTGATGCGGCGTCGCTTGCCAATGCGCCTAAGGCTGATGTGATTGCCGCGTGGGGCAGGCTTGGCTATCCGCGTCGGGCTTTGCGCCTGCAGGAGTGCGCTCGCGTGGTGAGCGAGCGGTATCAGGGTGAGTTGCCGCAATCGTATGACGAGTTGACGGCATTGCCGGGAATCGGGGATTATACGGCCAGTGCGGTGTTGTCGTTCGCGTTTGGGCTGCGGGCCGTGGTGGTCGATACGAATGTTCGTCGGGTGCTTTCGCGCGCGTTTCTCGGTGAGGAGTCGTTGGGAGGTGCGGCGAGTGCCGCGGACCGTGCGTTGGCCGAGCATGTGTTGCCGGATGATGATCGTGTGCAAGACCGGCGGTTCGACCGTCCGTCGGTGGTGTGGAACCAGTCCGTGATGGAATTGGGTGCGGTGGTGTGCACGGCGAAGAATCCGTTATGTGAGCAGTGCCCGATTGCGGGAATCTGCCTGTTTTGGGAGCATGGACGGCCCGGGTTGGGGCAGCGGCGTACCCGTCCTCGTCAACGGTTCCAGGGGACTGATCGGCAGGTTCGTGGTCTGGTGTTGGATGCGCTGCGTGGCTTGCCGGATGGTGTGGTTTCGCTTGAGCGCAAGGCGATTGAGGGATTGTGGCCGGATCATGTGCAGCTCGATCGTTGCGTCGCTTCCCTTGACGAGGATGGTTTGATCGAGATTCTGCCCGGCGGTGGCGTGTGTTTTCCGTCCTGAGTGATTGCCTTGAGCCGTTTGCGGGTGATTTTCATGCGTTGCACGCTACACTGAGGAACCATGGCGCAGAGGATTTCCACGAAAAACGGCAGGGGACGCGATTCGAAACGGCAGGATGTGTTTCGTCGTAGGCGAATCGCCGTGGGCGTCGTCGCTGTGATGGCAGTGTTCTGCGTGTATTCGCTTTCCCGTGGATTGGTCGCCATCAGCAATCAGATTCACCATGACGATGTATATGCGATCAGTCGTGAGGAGGCTCCCACTCCGGCAGGGCAAAGAAAAAGCGGCATATCGGATTGCGATGAGAAGACCGTCTCGTTGACGTTGACTCCGGCCGCGTCGAGTTTCGCGGTCGGCGGCTCTCTTGATTTCACGTCTTCCGTGGCATACAGCGGTTCCAGCAAGGTTGGTTGCCTGGTTGATGTTTCGACTTCCGGCGTTATTCTGGAAATACAGTCGGGCGATGATGTGGTCTGGCGTTCCGACGTGTGCGTCGCGTATTCGGATTACCGCCTGTTGGCGAAGGGCGACAAGGTCGATCAGACGGTTACGTGGCCGGGCACCCGCACGGGTGATGAGTGCGCGGAGGATCAGTCGGCGCTGCCGAAGGTGGACCGTGGTTCGTATACGGCGCGAATCTCGCTTGCCGGCAAGACGAACGCGGAGTCCGATTTGGTTGTGATCACTGTCGAATAGTGACATTGGACGGCGTTGCCGAGCGGCGCTGTTGCGCGGATCTTTTTGCCGTATGCGCAGCATGAGCGCCGCGTTTTTGCAAAGTATGGAAAATCTATGGGTTATGCTATTCTGTTGACTTTGCGTACATGCGTGTCATATAGCGGGCACGCTGACAAGGAAGAAGCGCCCGCGTAATCGGCATATGGTGGCCATTGAGGGCGCTTCCGGGGAAACATATCGAAACGATTTAGCGAGCGATAAGGAACGTCCATTGGCTGAGGCTACGACGAACACCACCACCATCATCGCACGCGCCGACCAGCATGACATTGATTTGCATAAGGCGTCGGACCGTGTGAACTTCGGCTCCATCCGCGAGCCCATTGATGTACCCTACCTGCTGGGTGTACAGACCGACAGCTTTGATTGGCTCATCGGCAACGAGCGCTGGAAGCGCCGTGTCGAGGAGGATCTGGAGAACGGCACCAACACCGTGCCGCACACCTCCGGTCTCGACGAGGTCTTCCAGGAGATCTCCCCGATCGAGAACTTCGCCCAGACCATGAGCCTGACCTTCTCCGATCCGTATTTCGAGGAGCCGCGCCACACCGTGCAGGAATGCAAGGAGAAGGACTACACCTACTCCGCGCCGCTGTACGTGAACGCGGAATTCGAGAACGGCGACACCGGCGAAATCAAGTCCCAGACCGTGTTCATGGGCGACTTCCCGCTGCAGACCCCGCACGGCACCTTCATCATCGGCGGCACCGAGCGAGTGATCGTGTCTCAGCTTGTGCGTTCTCCGGGCGTCTATTTCGATCGCAACCGCGACCGCACTTCCGACAAGGAAGTCTTCGGCGCGAAGATCATTCCGAGCCGTGGCGCATGGCTTGAGTTCGAAATCGACAAGCGTGACGTGCTCGGCGTGCGTGTGGACCGCAAGCGCAAGCAGTCCGCCATCGTGTTCCTCATGGCCATCGGCATGACCAAGGATGAGATCGCGGACGCGTTCAAGGATTATCCGCTCGTCATGGACGCGCTCGTCAAGGAGACCGTCCAGACCCAGGAAGAGGCCCTGACCGACCTGTACCGCAAGATTCGTCCGGCCGACACCCCGACTCCGGAAGCGGGCCGCAACCTGCTGGAT
>CAVEVJ010000292.1:0-3732 GCA_963619075.1 Acidaminococcaceae bacterium | reverse complement strand
GTTTACGTCACCACATACGCGGAAGGGTCCGTCGGCGGGATACGTGCACTGCTCGAAGGCTTCAACACCACTGTGTCGGACGGCATGATCCTGTCCATTTCCGAAGTGGAGGATCTGTCTCCGGAGGATTTCGACGTTGACTATCCGCTTGTCTGCGTCGGTGCGCGTGGCACATATGGCAAGGCCGATCATGTGACTCCCGATGACGTGCAGGCGGCAAAACGGGCAACGGAATACTTGTTTGACCGGGGTGCGAACCGAATCGCCGTGGTGGGAGCCAGAACCGCTCCCGAAGATTTGACCAGCCTGCTCGGTTCCACGGAAGGCAATGCGCAGTTGCGTATGCGCGGCGTGCTTGAAGCATGCGAATCGCGGGGAATCGCTTTTGACCCGCGTCTGCTCGGCAATACCGGCTATGACTGGACCATCGGCTCCGGCGCTCGGGTAACGCAGGAGCTCATAGATTCCGGTGTGCCATTCGATGGCATTGTGGCATTCAACGATCAGTTGGCGTTGGGTGCTTTGTTCACTTTGGCGGCCAACAATATCAGTGTGCCCGATCAGGTGCAGGTGATCGGTTTCGATAATATCGAGGAGGCCGCGTATTTCCAGCCGCCGCTGACCACCATGGATTCCTGTCTCGATTGGACCGCGCCCACCGCGTTCAATCGTATCGTGGATCGTATTGGTGGGCGTCATCTTGAGCCGGAACTGATCACTACTCAGTCGCGCGTTATTGCCCGCGCCACCACACGTGTTGCCACTCGCGCCACCACATGTGCTGCCACCCACACGTAGAAATGGCCGAAATTGGGTTAAGCTGTAACGCAGCATCTCCAGACGTGAAAGGACGCGAACCCATGGCCGTTTTCCATACTCCGATGATTACTTTGAACGACGGCAATCTGATTCCTCAGATTGGCCTCGGCGTCCTGCGCATTGATGACGAAGGCGTGACGCCCGTGGTGGAGGGCGCTCTCGAAGTGGGGTACCGTCATATCGACGGCGCCGCCGGGTACAACAATGAGGCCGGTGTGGGCCGCGCACTAAAGAACATGGGCTTTACGCAGGGTGAGAACCGTAAGAACTTGTGGGTCACCACCAAATTGCGCGATTCCGAGCAGGGGTATGATTCCGCCCGCAAGGCGTTCGATCGACAGCTTGGCCTCCTGCAGCTCGATTATGTCGACATGTACATGCTGCATTGGCCCACTCCGTTCGACTGGCGTTCCGGCGAGACGTGGAAGGCGTTCCAGGAGTTTCGTGCCGAAGGCCGTGTGAAGACGTTGGGTGTGTGCAATTTCCTTCCGGAGCATCTTGACCGCTTGCATGCGGAGACCGGCGAATACCCGGCGGTCAACCAGATCGAGCTGCATCCCACCTGGCAGCAGCGCGAGGTGGTCGCGTATTGCAAGGAGCATGGCATTGCCGTTGAAGCGTATTCGCCGATGGCCCGCGGCGCCGATCTGAACGCGGGGGGCGGCGTGATCGAGAACATCGCCGAAGCACATGGCGTCACTCCGGCGCAGGTTATTCTGCGCTGGCATATTGAAAACGGTACGATCATCATTCCCAAGTCGGTCCATGCGGACAGGCAGAAGCAGAATCTCGATTTGTTCGGTTTTGTGCTCGACCCGTCCGAGCATGCCGCGATTGATGAGCTGGATGGTCCGACTCGCGCCGGTCACGATCCGCTCACCTTCACGTACGCCTGATTCGATTCAAAACACCACCAGCAAGGATTTCACATGTCACGCCGCCGCAAATCGTCCCGTTTCCGTAAGAAGCGTTTCAACGCGAATGGTCTGATTGAACGTTTGCTGAGCTTGCTGGTGGTCGCGGTGGTTGTTGGCATTTCCTTGGGCTGGTTCACGCCGAAGGTCAGTACGACCGTTGGCGAGATCACGGGCGAGTATACGGCGACCGGTAGTGCTGCGGAAACGTTGGAGACCCTTACGATTGACGACCAGCCCAGTACGGATGGCTACGATCGCGATTTGTTCGGCTACCGTCAGACGGATGAGGACGGCAACGGCTGCGACGTCCGTGAGGATGTGCTCGCCCGTGATCTGACGGATGTGCAGTACAAGGGCACGTCTTGCAGCGTCGAGTCGGGCGTGTTGAACGATCCGTATACCGGTCAGACGATTTATTTCCAGCGCGGTAGGGATACGTCGAGCGCGGTGCAGATCGACCATGTTGTGGCTCTTGAAAATGCCTGGCAGTCGGGCGCGAGCCAGTGGGATCAGGCGAAGCGTTACCAGTACGGCAACGACATGTATAACCTGCTGGCCGTTGACGGTCCTGCGAACCAGTCGAAGGGATCGGCGTCGGCAGCGTATTGGCTGCCTACAAACAGTGATTACCGTTGTGAATATGTGGCTCGCCAGATTGGTGTGAAAGACAAATACGGTCTGACGGTGACCACGCAGGAGAAGCAGGCGATGCTTTCGGTGCTGCACAATTGCCCCGCGCAGGCCATTCCTGAAAGCTGACATTCCCGCAGAGTCGCGCGTTGAATAGATAGTCGGTTCTTCCCCGCGTCCGGCCCCTTGGAAGGGGCATGGTGCCTTAGAAAAAAGCGGTTGCGGGGGATGTAAAGTGATACGGCAACCCCTTTGTCGGGGTGAACGGTAATATAGCTTACGAAGTATCAAGCGTTTCTCATCAGTCGGGGCATTCCTGCTGCAGCATGAGAATGAGAGGGAATATGACTATATCGGACGTGCTGAAGGCCATCAAGAAGCACTGGATTGTGGAAATTATACTGTTTTGCGTGGTGATGGGTGGAGTCGCAGGTAAGACGTTTACCACCACGCCGGTGTATACGACAAGCTCCAAGATTCTTGCGCAGTACAATTATGTTTCATCCAGTGGTGAAGTGACCGGAACTGTGCAGCAATCAACCAATACATCTTCTCCGACGAAGTTGTATTCCGATTTCGCGCAGTCCGATGATGTCTTGCAGGCCGTCATAGATAATCTGGGTCTTCATACCACAGTGTCGGCGTTGCGTTCCAGCGTCAGCGCATCGGTTGACACTTCATCTTCCATTGTCTACCTTTACGCTAAAGATGCCGACCCGAAGCAGACTGTGGACATAGTCAATGAGTTGGCCAGGCAGCTGAAAAATCAGGCGGATTCGATGGCTGAGTCCGGTGTGAGCGTCACTTTTACCGTTATTCAGGCGGCGGTGGAACCTAGCGTCGCGTCGTCGCCCAATATCAAATCGAACCTTGCCATAGGTTTTGCCGCGGCTGTCATCATTGCGATACTGGGCGCTCTGATTTGTGAGATGCTGTCCAAGGATGTGAACGATGCCGAAACGGTGCAATCCATTATTCGCGATCCTATGCTTGCCTCCGTGCCGAAGACGCATAACGCATCCAAGGGTGTTCCTGAGGTCATTGCCAAGCCTCGCGGCCGTGCCTCCGAGGAGATTCGCCGACTGATTGCAAACGTCTCTTTCGTTGCGCCTAAGGATTTGAACCAGCGGAACGTCATCATCGTGACGTCTTCCAATCCTCGTGAAGGTAAGACGACGACGTCCGTAAATATGGCGGCTGCGTTTGCGGAAAAGGGAAAGAGCGTGTTGCTCATCGATGCCGACGTTCGACATCCGTCTGTGGCCGGCATGCTTGGTCTGAACAGTGGCATTGGCCTGTCTTCGCTTTTGGAGGGGGATGTATCCGCTAGTGAGGCTATCCAGCCGTACTGGAAGCCGTATCTGCA
>CAVEVJ010000291.1:0-5548 GCA_963619075.1 Acidaminococcaceae bacterium | reverse complement strand
TCATTCGCGCGTCTATACCAGCACGAGGTTGTCTCGGTGCACGAGCGGATGCGCGTATTCCTCGCCGAGGAATCGCTTGAGCTGCGCCGTGTTCCTGCCGAGCATCTGTGGAATCTCTTCGGAATCGAATCCGGCCAATCCCTTGGCGAGATGATTGCCGTCCTCATCGTCGATCCACACGGCGTCTCCGGCGGCGAAATTGCCTTTCACTTCCACCACTCCGGCAGCGAGCAGACTTGCCGCTCCCCCGCGCACCGCATTGGCGGCTCCCGCGTCAGCGACCAACGTTCCGAACGGGTGCGCCGCGAATCCGATCCACAGTCGTCTCGATGATCCACGGTCGTTGATCGGGGCGAACGCCGTTCCCACAGGGTCGCCCATCATTGCGGGCCCCGCGTTCGCGGCACAGGTGAGCACCGACGGGATTCCCGAGACCGCGGCCACTCGCGCCGCTTCCATCTTGGTGACCATGCCGCCGGTGCCGACGCCCGAACCGCTGCCGCCCACCTGCACTTTTTCGAGCGCGGCTTCAACGTTCGGCACATAGCCGATGCGTTTGGAGCCCGGCTCGCTCGGCGGTGCGGTATAGAGCGCGTCCACGTCGGTAAGCAGCACGAGGGCGTCCGCCACCACGATGTTCGCCACCAACGCGGAAAGGCGGTCGTTGTCTCCGAAGCGGATCTCATTGGACGCCAGGGAATCGTTTTCGTTGATGATCGGCACCGCTCCAAGGTCGAGCAACCGGTCGAGCGTGCGGCGCACGTTGCGGTACTGCTGCGGAGCCACGGTGTCGGAGACGGTGATGAGGATCTGCCCGACGCGCAGGCCGTATCGGGCGAAGGCCGCTTCATATTGGGCCATGAGCAGTCCCTGCCCCACCGCCGCGCAGGCCTGCTGGTCGGCCACGTCGGTTGGCCTGCTGTCGAAGCCAAGGGAGCCGAAGCCGGCCGCGATGGCGCCGGAGGACACCAGCACCACTCGGCCTCCCATAAGCCGTACGCGTGCGATCGCAGCCACAAGCGCGTTGAGCCGTTCCGGGTCGAGATGGCCGCTCGGCTTGGTCAGCGAGCTTGACCCGACTTTCACGACGATGGTCTGCGCTTCGGCGATTGCCGCGCGCACCTGCGCTTGCGATGGCGTGTTCATGGTTCCTCCACCGGTCTGATGTTGGTCTGGTATTGGTCTGATGTTGATCAGTTGTTGGTATGGCTGCGGTCAGTTTCCGGTCTGACCATGGTCTGGCCGGCTTGTTTCCGGGCAGTTACGTCACAGCCATTGAAAAAAGCCCGCAGAAGTGCTGTTGCGCACATCCGCGGGCTTTCGGAATTCTACTCCTGATCCGTATCGACGTCTTCTCCGCGTCCGAACAGGCTGTTCTCGTCATGGCGGTCGTCATCGACGGAAGGATCGGCCCAGTGGCCTGCCTTGCGTTCGGCCATCATGGCTTCGCGCACGGCCTGACGTGCGTCCATCATCTCGTGGTACTGGCGACGGCGTTCCGCATTCGTTCGGCGCTGCGCACGACCGTCCTGCTCCTGCAGGCGCAGATCGACGCCGCGTGCGCCCAGCTGGGCTCCGTCGAGCATTTCCGCGCCGGCCGCGATGGTCGGATCCCAATCGAATTCCACGGCACGTGCGCCACGTCCGATGCGCACCTCGTCTCCCGGCTTCGCGCCCTTCTTGCGCAGTTCGTCCTCGACGCCCAGCTTGGCGAGGCGATCGGCCAGATAGCCCACGGCCTCGTCGTTGTCGAAATTGGTCTGCATGACCCAACGTTCCGGCTTGGTGCCGAGCACCTCATACCAGAAGGCTCCGTCGCCCGATTCCTTACGTTCCACGGTGAAGTCGAGTGCCGATCCGCTTTCGTCGTTACGACGACGGCGGTTGCGTGGCTCTTCAAGAGGTTTGATCACCACACGGGTCTCCTCTTCGGCCTGTTCGCGTGCCGCGACTTCCTTGCGCATGTCGGTCACAAGGGCGGAAAGGGCCCAGTTGAGCTCCTTGAGGCCTTCATGGGATGCGGTGGAGATGACATACACCTTCAGTCCGAGCTTTTCGAATTCGGGTTTCACGAATTCGGCGAGCTCCTTGGCTTCCGGCATATCAACCTTGTTGAGGATGATGATGCGGGGGCGTTCCGGAATCGGAATGGCTCCGAGCGGCAGCTCCAGTTTGTCGGCATATTCGGCGAGCTCGTGTTCGAGTGCCTGATAGTCGCTCATCGGATCGCGGTCCGGTTCCAGCGTGGCACAATCGATGACATGCGCGATGATTTCGGTACGTTCGATATGGCGCAGGAACTCCAGTCCCAGTCCCTTGCCTTGGGAGGCTCCCGGAATCAGTCCCGGCACGTCCGCGATCGTGTAGCGCATATCGCCCGCCATGACCACGCCGAGATTCGGCACCAGCGTGGTGAATGGATAGTCGGCGATCTTCGGTTTGGCGGAGCTCATCGCCGCGATCAGGCTGGATTTGCCGGCGGACGGGAAACCTACGAGCGCCACGTCCGCGATGGACTTGAGTTCGAGGATCACATCACGTTCCTCGCCCGGTTCGCCCAGAAGCGCGAATCCCGGCGCACGACGAGTGCGGTTCGCCAGCGCGGCGTTGCCGAGGCCGCCGTTGCCGCCAGCAGCCACAATGAGTCGGTCTCCGGCATGGCGAAGGTCGGCAAGCTGCTCGCCCGGGTGCTTCGGCTTGCCCTGCGCGCCCTTGGCTTCGAAGATCACCGTACCCACCGGAACCGGAAGGATCAGGTCGGCACCCTTGGAACCATCCTTCGTGTCTCCCAGGCCCATGGTGCCGTTGCCCGCCTCACGATGCGGCATGAAACGATAGTCGAGCAGGCTGTTGGCGTTCTGGTCGGCCACGAAGATCACGGAACCGCCATCTCCGCCGTTGCCGCCGTTCGGGCCTGCCAGTGGCTTGTACTTCTCCCTGCGGATGCCGGCGGAACCGTTGCCGCCATCGCCGCCCCTGACGTGGACGGTAACGCGATCGACGAAATCACTCATGTGTCTACCTTAGCTGTTTTACGAAAAAAGCCGCGTCCACAGGGGGCGCGGCTTCATAAAGCGTTGATTTGCGCTATCTCAGGCGGCAATCACGTCGACGACCTTGCGGTCACGACGAACGCCGAACTTCACGCTGCCGTCCTTGAGGGCGAACAGGGTGTGGTCCTTGCCCATACCGACGTTCTCGCCCGGGTGGAACTTGGTGCCACGCTGGCGAACGATGATGTTGCCGGCCACGACGGCTTCGCCGCCGAACTTCTTCACACCGAGGTATTGCGCGTTTGAATCGCGACCGTTGCGCGAGCTGGACGCGCCCTTCTTATGTGCCATGTCTGTTCCTTTCGGTCCTTGACTCTAACCCTGCAATCAGGCGATAGCCATGATCTTGACAGCGGTCAGCTGCTGGCGATGGCCCTTACGACGAGCAACGCCGGTCTTGTTCTTGTACTTCATGATGTTGATCTTCGGACCCTTGGCCTCGTCATCAACAACCTCAGCCTTGACGCTGATATCGGCGAGATCCTTTGCGCCGAGGACGACCTTGGAGCCATCCACAACGAGAGCGACCGGGAACTCCACGGCATCGCCCTTCTGAGCCTTGAGACGGTTGACGAGGATGACGTCACCGACCTCGACCTTTTCCTGATGGCCGCCGGCCTTCACAATAGCGTACATATCACAGTTCCTTTATTAATTTGGAAAGCTTACTGCCCGGCACGTTTCGAGCCTCGCGGCCAGACACCAGCTAATTAATTTACACATACCCGCGTACAACCGCAAGTCTGCCTCCGGCGTGTCAAGTTGACAGACCGGAATAATCCTTTATTCTTCTTATTCTTCCTCGCCAGGTTCCGTATTGTTGGCCGCAATGGCGGCGGCCGCGATCTGCGCGAGCTTGGCCTTCACGTCAGGCGAGGAACCCTTGGGAACCTGCACATCCGTGCCGTGACCGTGCTTGTTGGTCTTGACGAACGGATCTCCGCCCTTGAGCGCGTAGGGATCGTCATAGTCCGCGGAAACGGTCGGCTCGTCATGAAGAATGAAGCCACGGCCCTTGCAGGTCGGGCATTCCTCGGAAAACGCCTCGACCAGGCCCTGGCCGATGCGCTTTCTGGTCATCTGCACCAAGCCCAGCGAAGTGACCTCGGCCACCTGATGCTTGGTGCGGTCGCGGGCCAGGCATTCCACCAGACGGCGCAACACCAGGTCTCGGTTGGCCGGCATGACCATGTCGACGAAATCGATCATCACCATGCCGCCGATATCGCGCAGACGCAGCTGGCGCGCAATCTCCTCGGACGCTTCGAGATTACAGCGGGTGACCGTCTCCTCAAGGCTCCTGCCGCGTCCGATGAAACGGCCGGTGTTCACGTCGATGGTGGTCATGGCCTCGGTACGGTCGATCACGATCGAACCGCCGGACGGCAGGTAGACCTGACGTTCCATGCCCTTCCTGAGCTGGGAGTCGATCTGCCACTTGTCGAACACATCCTTGCCCTCATGATCGGCAGGATCCCACTTCTCGAGCTTGTCCTTCAGATCGGGGGCCATGGTGTCGAGATACTCCTCGATGCGTTCGTACACGCGCTCGCCTTCGACGATCATCTTGGAGAAGTCGTCGTTGAAGATGTCTCGCACCACGCGGATGGCAACGTCCGGCTCGCCCTGGAGCAGCTTCGGGCGCTTGCCGTGCAGGAATTCGTCACGCTTGGAGGTAATGCGCTCCCACTGACGCACCAAGCTCTCAAGATCCTTGGTGATGGCCTCTTCGGATGCGCCCTCGGCCGCGGTGCGGATAATCACGCCCATGTCTTTCGGAGCGATCTTCGACACGATGTTCTTCAGACGGGAGCGTTCGCGCTCGCTGAGCTTGCGGCTCACGCCGGTCATGCCGCCGGATGGCACGAGCACCAGGAAACGGCCCGCAAGCGTGACCTGCGAGGTCAGACGCGCGCCCTTGTGCCCGATCGGATCCTTGGTGACCTGCACCAGCACCGGATCGCCCGACTTGAACGCGAGCTCGATGCGGCGGGGCTGGCCTTCCAGCCGCGCGGAATCCCAGTTCACCTCACCCGCGTACAGCACGCCGTTGCGCGCCTGCCCGATGTCCACGAACGCGGCCTCCATGCTCGGCAGCACGTTCTGCACGCGGCCAAGATAGATGTTGCCCACGGTGGCCACTTCCTGGATGTCCGACACGTAATGCTCGACGAGCACGTTGTCTTCGATCACGGAAATCTGCGTGTGGCGTTCGCGCTCACGCACCACCATCAGGCGTTCCACATGCTCGCGGCGGGCCAGGAAATCCTGCTCCATAAGCTGGTTCTGACGGCTGCGCTCACGACGATCGTCGCGGCGGCGCTGCTTCTTGGCCTCAAGACGCGTGGAGCCTTCGACATCGGTGATCTCGTCGATGTACTGCTGCTTGCGGGAACGACGTACCAGCGGCTCCTCGTTCTCCTCGGCCTTCGCTCCCCCACGGCGGCGGCGACGGCGACGGGTCACGGAGCCCTCATCCTCGTCCTCATCATCGT
>CAVEVJ010000290.1:0-2930 GCA_963619075.1 Acidaminococcaceae bacterium | reverse complement strand
ACATAGAAATAACCGGCAGGCTGTCGGCCTGAAGACCGGACGCCTTGTATTCCTTGAAGAACGCCACGTTGGAATCACCGTTGAGCGTGTTCACCACGGCGTCGGCACCGGATGTCTTGAGTTTGTTGACGATGGTGCTGAAGTCCGTGGATCCCATCGGCGTGTATTCCTCACCGACGACTTCCATGCCGTTGCCTTCGGCGTAGGCTTTGACGATGCGATTGGCGGTCTGCGGGAACACATAGTCGGATCCGACAAGGAACAGCTTCTTATGCCCCTGCTCCTTGAGATAGTCAAGGGCCGGCACGATCTGCTGATTCGGAGCCGCACCGGAATAGAAGATATTCGAACTCGCTTCCATGCCTTCGTATTGCAGTGGGTAGAACAGCAACGCGTTGTCGGCTTCGAACACCGGCTTCATGGCCTTGCGGGATGCGGATGTCCAACCGCCGAACACCGCCGCCACACAGTTCTTCTCAATCAGCGTCTTGGCTTTTTCGGCAAAGACCGCAGGCTCGGATTTGCCATCCTGCTGCACGACTTCGAGTTTTTTGCCAAGCACCCCACCCTTGGCATTGATTTCATCGACCGCCATATGCAACGAATCAGATACCGTCTTTTCGGAGATGGCCATAGTTCCGCTCAGCGAGTTCACGAAACCGATTTTGATGCTGCTGCCGCTGGTATCGACGCAGCTCTGCACCGGAGCGCCGGAACCGTCGGATTCCATCGCCTCCTTCTCGGCCACGGTACGTCCCCATCCGCAACCACTGGTCATGCCCACCACTGTTGCCGCGGTAATGACGGTGACGGCAAGCCTTCTTATTCTTGGATGTGCCATACGCCTCTTCCTCTCTCGCATGACAGCCGAAATACGTACGCCCCCATCCTCACAACCGTCCCGGTACCGCATGTTGCCCGTTCGTTTCTGAATCGTCTCATACATGACGGCAAAGTTAACTGGGTTTATTTTTTCCTATGACATCCGTTTTCGACACGAAAAAATCCCCCGTCAAGCGAAGTTTTCACACACCGCGACCAGTATCATTTCTGTTCACAGCATGTCGAAACACCACAATGACGGGGGGTCCAACGCATATCGGTCATGCTTTGTCGACTATGTCGGCCTCAGGACGCACTTCCTTCTCCGGCTGCGCGATCCTTGCCGTAGATTTCCGGAATCACGCGCAATTGGTCATGCAGTTTCGGCCAGATCACCACTTCGCCCTGAGCGAGCGATTGTGGAACGTCGATGATGCGCTGGTTGGAACTTCCGCGGAACTGCAGCAGGGAATCGTGCAGTTCCTTGATGTATCTGCCGTCCACGAGAATATCGAGCTGTTCAAGCAGCTCAAGTTTGTCGGCGCTCTCCCCTTCTCGCATGAGCTCTTCCCATGTGTATCCGGTCCAACACCAAATGTCTTTGGTATGGCCGAAGCGTTCGCGGATCTTGCGTGCGAGGGGCAGCAGGACTCCGGTATTGAGCAGCGGCTCTCCGCCCAGGAAGGTGATTCCCTGCACGTATGGCAGGCTCAGATCGCTCATGATCTGCGCTTCGAGCCTGTCGTTGTATTCATATCCGGCTTGAAAATCCCAAATCGAGGTGTTGTAGCATTCCTCGCAATGGAACGGGCATCCGGATACATACAGCGAGCATCGTATGCCTTCGCCGTCCGTCATGAGGAATCGCTTGTAGTCGGCGATCATGTTGTGGCTCATACGGTTGGTCCACTGACCGGCCCGTGGATTGTTGGACCTGTTCGTAGGTATGAAAGGTCCTCGATCGGCATCGGCCGGAGCGAAATCATGGCGTCCGACCGATGAATCGGCACTGCTTACCATGCGGTCACCTCCACTGTGGCTGGTCGTTTCATCACTTTGCGGCGCGGAGATTCGAGGCGTGACCGTGGAGCGGCACAATGCGAAATGCCGCGCCACAGTCACGCTCGGCGCTTCGTCAAACGTTACTTCGCTTCCTCGAACCATTCGCGCGCGGAGCCATCGCTCAACGTAACATGACCGGTTTCTCCGCTCATGTGCTTGACACGGTGGGCGATTTCCTCATGGCGTCCGTGCACCATCGGACGCTGCACCGGATTGCCGAGATAACCGCAGGTACGCTTCGTGACGTTGCAATGGTCCGGATCGCAGTTGCCGCATTCAGGGCACTTGAATCCTTCTTCGGTCGGCTCGAAATCGCCTTGGAAGCCGCATTCGTAGCAACGGTCGATCGGCGTGTTCGTACCGAGGTAGCCGATACCTATGCCGTAGGCGTAATCCCACACCGCCTCAAGCGCCTTCGGGTTGGACTGCAGACATGGGAATTCGCAGTAGTTGATGAATCCGCCGGAAGCGTAGTAGGGGAAGTCCTTCTCATAGTCGAGCTTCTCCATCGGCGTGGGCTGCAGCCATACCGGGTAATGGAACGAATTCGTATAGAAATCGTGGTCGGTAACGCCGTCCACTTCGCCGAACTTGTCTCGGTCCATGCGGTTGAAGCGGTCGGTGAGCGATTCCGCCGGCGTCGAGTATACGGAATAGTGGTAGCCTTCCGCGGTGCTCCAGTCCTTGCACAGCTCGTTCATGCGGCGCACGATCGACAGCGCGAATTCCTTGCCTTCCGGATCCCATATGTGGTCCTGCATCCAGTCCTTGCCATAGAACACGCTGGTCGCCTCATACAGGCCGATGTATCCGAGCGATACGGTGGCGCGTTCGTTGCGGAACAGCTGGTCGACGCTGTCGTTGGCTCCGAGGCGTCCGAACGCGCCGAAGCGGAACAGCGTCGGAGCGTTGACGGGAGCGGCCTGCTTGCAACGCATGATGCGGAACTGCAACGCCTGATGGGCGACCGACATGCGTTCGTCGAACAGCTTCCAGAAACGTTCCTTGTCTCCGTGGGACTCCAGCGCGATGCGCGGAATGTTCAC
>CAVEVJ010000289.1:0-7122 GCA_963619075.1 Acidaminococcaceae bacterium | reverse complement strand
GCCATGCTCACAACAGAGCCGGATGCCAATGACGATTTGCACTCGGCATCATGCCACTGCTCTGCCGTCCCCCATCGTCTTTATTGCGGTCTCCTGCTTCCACAGGCCGAGCAGAAATTTCCCGCGTTCTGGGCGCCACAGTTGGTGCAGAACCACGGCCCTGCAGCTTCGGGCTTGGGGCTGCCGCAGTTGCCGCAGAACTTCCCGGCGTTCTGAGAACCGCACGAACAGGTCCAGGTGGTGCCCGCCGGCGTACCCGCGCCCGTCGCAACACTGGAAACTGCGCCAACAGGTTGCGCTTGAGAGGGAACCTGCTGCTGCATCTGAGCCGCCTGCCCAAAGAGCTGCGTGGCGTTCATACCACCCATGCCGCCTGCCATTCCCATGCCCATGAAGCCCATAGCGGCACCGGCGGGATTCGCCGCGGCGGTACGCATGGCATCGCTTTGCGCCGATGCGATGTTGGCCGCAGCCATCGCAGGATTGGCCATGACCGCCGCCTTCTGCAGGTCGCGAATCATCTGTTCCTGATCTTCGGGCGCCGAAATGGTATTGACGCCGAAAGCCGCGATCTCTATGCCACGACGCTCCCTCCACTCGTGCGAAAGCTCCTCATTGAGCGCATCCGCCAGCTCCCTGGTGTGGGCGGGCACGGCACTGTAACGGATGCCCATCTCGCTGATGCGGGCAAAGGCCGGCTGCAGTGCGGTAAGCAGCTCGCTCTTAAGCTGCGAATCGATGAGATCGCGCGTATAGGCACTCTCGACGTTGCCGCAGACGTTCTTGTAGAACATCAGCGGATCGACCAGTTTGTAGGAATACTCGCCGTTGCAGCGCACGGTGATGTCGACGTCCAGTCCAATCTTCTCGTCGACCACACGGAACGGCACGGGACTCGCGGTGCCGTACTTGTTGCCCACGATCTCCTTGGTGTTGAAGTAGTAGATACGCTGGTCCTTACCTGCGTCTCCGCCAAAGGTAAAGCGACGCCCCACCTGTTCGAACGATTTCTTGACCATGTCGCCAAGCTTGCCCGAGAACACCGATGGCTCAGTGCCTGTGTCGTAGACGAATTCGCCCGGCTCGGCGCAGACATCGACCACCGCACCATTCTCGACGATCATCATGCACTGGCCGTCGGCCACCGCCACGATCGAACCGTTCGATATGACATTGCTCTCACCTTTGGTGTTGGAGCTGCGCTGGCCGGTACGTTTCTCGCCTTTGGCTACCAATGTTTCGGCGTCCAGAGCCTCGCAATAGAAGTACTCGCGCCATTGATCGGCCAGCACGCCGCCGATCGCCCCGACACCCGCTTTCAGAAGTCCCATGATCTTCTCCTTTCATTGAAATCCGTTTCACCAAAACTTATGGCGTTAATCTCGTATTCGTTATGGCGAGATGGAAGTCGGACGACTAGTCCTTCTCGTTTTTCTCGTGATGGATACGCTTGGTGGTGGTATGCGTAAAAGTGTCACGGCGACGCGTGATGTTGAGTGAAGCAGCATCGAGGTAATGATCAGCTTCCGTTGCTTCGACCGCGCTTTTCATCTGTCCCGTCAACACCGCGCATACGATGAGCGAGACCAACAGTGGAGCGAGCAGCATGAAACCCCATTGCAAAACCGCCGCGTTCTCGGCCAGGAATCCGCCGAAGTTGACCGCGGCAAAGCAGAGAAGGAACAGAACCGCAAAAATGCCCACGCCTATGAACGCGCGCTTTTTCTTATCCACCGGCAGATCTCCTACCAGGCGGCCCGTCTGTCCATTCATGGCAAAGAGGAACTGCTCGCCTTCCCAGATGGTGCCAAGCATCCAGACGGGCATGAGCGCATAGACCGGATCCGCCCAGTCTTTCTTGACTTCGCAGCTATCGCATATAACGTCGTCATAGCCTTCGACGGAATTCTCCAGCGCCTGGCGCACGCTCGAATCGATGCGTTTTTCAGCGCGTTCGCGGCAGGTTTCAGCGTCTTCATCGTAACGATTAGCCACGAATCCCGGCATATAGGCCACTGAGTACGGCACAAGCGCGCTGTAGTCGAACGGCTCGATGGCGTCCATGTGGGTATCGGGCATCTTGCTTGAGCCATCTACCGGAATACGTTCAAAGGATACGGAACCCTCACGCTCAACATTGAAATGATCGGTTTCGATGATCTCGTCGTCGCCCTCGTGACGACGACGTATACGCGTGGCCTCAAAAGTCGCGGAACCCTCGGCGTCCGCATCCATAAGCCAGAAAGGAACGTAAACGCCTTGGACTTCCTTGATTCTGTTGCCACCAGCAAAACTCTTGGGAAGCAACACCTTGCCCTTGTAGTGCTCGGCCAATGCGCTCTCAGCCGCCTTGCGATTAAGTTTGAAGGGAATCACAAGATCGGGACGGAAATCTCCCGAGAAGCGTCCGGCCGCGACCACGGGATTCCCGCAGTAGGGGCACTCGGAAACGGCGGTCGTATCGTCGCAGACAAGCTCCGCCGCGCAGGACGAGCACACATAGGCACCGTCGAGTATCTCAGTTTCAGTCGCGGTTCCTGTTTGCGTTGCATCTCCAGCAATGCCCGTATCGGTCTGAGCTTTCTTCTCCGCACTCTCCTGCTTGGCTGCGTAGTGGGCCTCGATATCGGCCAACGCAAATTCCGAATCGCAGTAGTCGCAGACAAGCAGTGCCTTCGCCCCGTCATAGCGCAAAGGGCCTCCGCATGCCAAACACTGGTAGTTGACGCTTTCCACACTCATGGCAGTCCCCTTTCTCTCATCATTGAGCGAATCCGTTGCCTTGATTGTAGAAAGATGCAGGTGAAGAGAGAATGCCCCTACGGCCCATATGCACGCATATCATGGGACAGCAGTCCCAAATTCCCGTAGGGAACCGATGTTCACACATTTCTACGTGGATTAATATGACCTGATTTTTATTCCGTTTTATAGCGAAACGGAACAAAAATCAGGTCACACCACAATATGGCTCAAACGTCAGCCGTTATCTACTTACCTCCACAGTCACCTTCTTGGTGCCCCAGCAAGCTTCCCAATATACGTTTCGCGATTCCACGAGACAGCTTCGATTGCTCTACTTGGTTGTAGTAGTTGGCTATACATCCATAGCAGCAGGAGTCTTCTCCACAACCACAATGGCCGTCAACCACTACATATGCACGTTCAACGAGCTCCTTGACTTGATCGTTGAGTTGTCGAGCATGACCCGCGCCACCAGGAACATCGTCATAGATCATTACCGAAACATCTTCTGTCTCGTTCCGGTATATCGTCCCACCAAGTTCCGTCTCGGGAACCTCCAAAATCTGGGCGGCTGCCGTGAACAACGCCCACATCACAGCTTCCCAATCCTCAATCTTCCCATAAAGATGCGAGTCCGAACGGAAGGCAAGTTCCAAAACATCACTTACGAAAGCGGTGCCCAATGCGTTGTATCCGCGGATATAAGGGTTCTTGCGCTTCCCGCAATATCCCCAATGATCTATCTCTCCATCTCCGACGGCCGCGGCATTGCAGTAGCTGCAAACTTGGAATCCGAAACGAGGTTCGTTGAGAACGCATAACTGCCCATTCCCGGCATATCGCTTCAGAACGAGGCCACCTGCAAACGGCACATGATCCTGTTTTGTCTCACCTGGCCAATGCTGACTGAAATGAACCTTCGCATAGCCCCTAGAGCGTGGTTTTCTAAGACCGATACCTTTTTCAACACGCTTGCCTTCGAATCCGTAGGACGGAATAAGCATAGTGTTATCCAGATGGAACTCAGTTTTGCAGACAGGGCATGTTCCATCACTGCTGTAATTTTCAATTGGCCAGACGAACGTACGGCACTGGGGACATTGGCCATAGCGCCGCTCCTGAAGGTCATGCCCCTTCAGTTTTCTTACGCCCCTTGAACGCCACAGTGCTTTACCGGCAACAATCTCAGCGCCCGGCGCGTATTCCCTGATGGCCTGACGCATTCCTCGAGACAATGAAAGCCTATTCTCCTCGAGTGATCTTTCTTCTTCAGGAAGATGCAACTCAACCAAATCAGTCGGAAAACCATATTTAGGAAGGATGCCATTTTCGGCAAGAACTGAGATCGTAAGATCCTTTTCAAGCGTACCAAGGGACCTCATGAGGCTTGACGCCTTGATTTTCTCCTTGTCTCTGTACCGTTCAACTCCCTCACGAACGCGCGCATAATCGGCATGCTTAAGCGCATGCGCACGTACAAGCCTTCCGCCATCATCATTCTGGTCGGATGGCCGCGCAACGAGCGCGCCAGTCCAACCCCAATCTCTGATACCAAGCTCCTGTGAAATGGTGAGGTCCTCGGGAATGATTCGAGTAATCTGCTGAAGGACTCGTTCCGGCTTTGAATCGAGAAAGTCTCTCAATTCCGACAAACCGCAAGGTTCTTCCTTCGCCAATGCCATAAAGTCGTTGTACAGGCGGGAGTAGTCCTTCGCTCTTTCCACTCGGAAAAACTCGGACATAGCAACGGCAAAAACGTGCCTGATAGCTATGGCCTTATTGTCCAGATAGCACATGGGCACCCTAGTGATACCAGAGATGATCTTTGTGGGGTCCTCAAAGTAAGCGATGTCATGTGGTCTCAGCCGCGCAAATGTGATGGCATAACCCGGCATTCCCGCCCGACGACCCACACGACCAGCGCGCTGCGTGTAGTTCGCGGTTGAAGGAGGAACGTTACGCATGAAGATGGCCCGAAGATCTCCGACATCGACGCCCAGTTCAAAGGTCGTGGTGCATGAGAGGACGTTGACCTCACCCTTGATGAACTCACTCTGAATCTCTCTGGCTTTCTTGGAAGACAGCTGCGCGGTGTGCTCTTCGATGCTCAAGGGCAAAGCCTCTTCTTGGTAAATGACTTTGTAATAGCGATCCTTATTCCTCGCTTCAGCGAATGTCATCCTGCGCACCGTGCCATCGCACTTCGAAGTGATACAAACACCATTGGTATCAAGATGCGTCTCGCATCCGCAAACATCACAGAGGTACACGACATCATCATCGCTATGCGGATAAAGCCTCCACAGGTCCTTGCTCAACCTGAATTTCTGCTTGTCCCCTACCAGATATCCCTTTTCGAGATGGGACAGATACTGTGCCATAAATGTGAAAAGCGACTGGAGAAGTTTAATCGAATCTTCGCGGGACAGCTCGACGCCATGCATCTTTTTGGCATACTTGCGCACGAACGCGCTGCGCTTGTTCTCTATAGAGCTGGTGGATGTTCCCGCGAACTGTACGACGTCCTTTTCCGACTTCTTTGCGTCTTCGCATCCCAGCACTACGAAATTCCCGCGCTGCTCGTGATTACTCCTCATTTGATCCGCGCCCGCAGGCACCTCGATAACGTTCCTCTCGCGCAGCGACTCCAAGCAGACCTTGGCAAAAACAACGAAGTCGTCTTCCGACAACCATGTGTAGGGCAACCGATCTATGCACCACTTTCGAATGACACTACGTATCTTCGAATCTTCAAGCCCGCGGTCAAAATCGGTGGGCTCCACTCGGATAACGCCAAGTCCCTCAAGGCTGTTGCGCGAGTCCTCAGCCGCCAACTCGTCAAGAATCCATGCGGTCGCCTGATTTTTCTTATCAGAACCGAAGAGGTTTGGATAACGCCTGTCGGCAACTGACAGCATCCAATTGATGGCCGTCTCCGGTGTGCATCCGTCTTCTCCCCCATTCGCATCGACTGCCTCACGAATCAACTGTCGCCTGGTAATATTCCCGTAGGTACGGTCCATCGCCGGCGCGAAGAACGCCGCATCTTGGCGTTTATCGGAGAAGCATATGACGCTGCCAGCTCTCTTCCTCTCGAAATCAGCGTCACTGAACCAATCGTCCTCATCAGGCTCCCCATAGTCCTCGAATGGAGGAATCTCCCTCACAAGGTCATAGCACACAACGCTGCCCGCCGCTTCAGGTGAGATACGCATGGGCTGAATCGCAATGCGGGACTGGTATCCACAGTGTCTACAACGCGCGGTCTCTTCATCCGCCTGTTTACCCTCGACCTCATTCAGCGCAACAGGGACGCGTTCCACCGATTCGTGGGCAAAACGGTGTGCTCCATGACCTTCCTCATGATGCAGGGATCCGCATATAGGACAAAGCCACTGCACTTCCTCATCGGAATCCTGCTCCTCCACTTCCGCCAGTACCCTGTAATACTTTCTTGGTATGAACTCGTCGTCCGCGTCTGTACCTTCATGTTTCGGATTCAACCATGCGGTTCCTGCTTCGCTGTCCGATTTTTGGGTACCGAGCACGTAGAACTGTCCGCAATGACGGCATACGGAAACCTCATAGACAGGAGTGCTGCCACTGTCCCCGTAGGCTTCGGAAATTGTTTTATGCGGTGTCAACTTGCGGGTGTGCAGGTTCAGGAAAATACCCTCAGGCGCTCGAAGGAACGAATGGTAGCGGCTGGAGAGGATAGGGATGCCATCAGATCGCTGCGCCGAACTGAGAACCTCAACCATCGCCGATAACGTTTTGCCGTCTTCTTCGTCATTGAGGCCCTCGATGCCTATCTCCTTAATGGACGAAGAATCCGTCATGTCAAGGAGATTTCTGCACCGCAACACGAGTTTTGCAGTCGATTCTTCGCCGAGCAGCACCTTGCCAAGACCGAGAAGAACGTCCTCTTCATCCATACGACCGAGAACAGACTCGGGCACTTCATATCGTTTCAATAGTGAGCGAATCGCATTTACGCTTACCGATTCCCTATCCCAGAGTAATTCCTGCAGCTGCGTCCACGCTTCAATGGCAAGTTTGCCCCAAGGCTCTGAATCCAACGCGTCCTGTGATCGATCTTTCTCACTGGTAATGACGTCCAAATCATCTGGATCATTGGAAAATGGTTCACCAAAAAGATCGCTTGCAAATTCGGCGACCTTCGGCATGTCTCCTTCAGAACCGATAGTCGCGGAGGTCGCATAGCAATGCAACTGGGGTTTTTGCCCGGTTTCCGCTTCGATACGGGCCTTCAAACGGCGTAGCAGATAGGCAATTTCCGTACCAAGGGCTCCGGGAATAAACATGCGCTTCGTCAATTACGACATGTCGCCAGTTCGTTTTCGGTACGAACTGGCG
>CAVEVJ010000288.1:0-4174 GCA_963619075.1 Acidaminococcaceae bacterium | reverse complement strand
GAGGAAGTCCTCCTCGCCGATTCCACCGGGAATTTCCGGCTCGTACCCGTCTTCGCCTTCCTTGCCTTTGGCTGGGATGAGTTCGACGAACGGATCGGCTCCGAGCACGCGCTCGTTGGTGGTGAGGGTTTCGGTGGCGCTCATTGCCACGTTGGCCTCGTTCACACCGGCTTCTCCCCAAATGCCTTCCTTCAGGTCGGCGTTCGGCACTGCCGTGTATTGCAGCGGCTCTTCCGGCAGGTCGATCCGCACATGGGAAAGCACACTCTTGTAGGTGCGCGGCTGCTCCTCCGGCTTCACTACGACGAAACGCTTCGGGCAGAATTCCCCGTTCGCACTGTCTTCGTTGCGGGCGATGATAGTCGACCCGTCGTAGCTTGCGTCCTTGCCAACCAGAATCGTGGTGCACGCCATAATGTGTTTGTATTCCTTTCTTTTGGATGGAATTTTTATTATTTTCAGGCTTTGCCTGTAAGGAAGATACCGCCCTGATCAACGATCGAGCCGCTGGTACGTAACGCGCGTTCCATTTCGTTCAGCCAGAATCCCTGATTGAGGCCCGTGATGGGAGCCGTCGTCCCCCACACGTGCAGGTAGTATTCGTGGTCCTGATCGGGCGGATACGGGCCGTTGTACCGCATGGTCACGGCAGGGTCGGTGCTGCGTCCGGAAAGCAGCGGGGACGCGGCAGACGTACGCCCCTGGATCGCCTCCGGAATCATGGCGGAGACCGTTCGTGAGAAGTCGGCCGGAATCGCCAGCGCATGGGAATCGTTGAAATCGAACATCAACGCGTCGACCGGCAGATTGGCGAGCGCCCAATGGTTCCACTGGAAGCCGCATACCGGAATCGAATCCGGATCCACGAATTCCCAATGCAGGAATCGCACGGATGGATCGAGTTCGTCGATGTAGAAGGGGAAGGAAACGATCGGAGTGCCGTCAATGCAATTTTCGGGCGGCGCCGCCTTGGAAAACGCATCGGGGATAATGGTGAAATCTGCGGAAATCTTCATGCATCCAGTATCGCCCATACACGTGACTCATCATGCGTTGTTACTCGATTCCCGCGCAATTTCCTCCCCATCAGGAAAAGGCCGGCATCCCCGACCACGAAACGTCATATCAGGCCGCGATCAGCGCGCAGAACAGCGCTTCGAGCACCAGAACCGGATTGCCGTTGCCGTTGAGTCTGCGTCTGGCCGTGGCGATGTCTTCCAGCCTGCGCACCGCTCCAGCGCGATCGAGCCTCACCGACAGTTCCGCGATGGCCGAACGGTTCTCAAGATTGACCAAGCCGACGGAGTCCTCGGCGCTGTTCTGCAATACGGCAACATCGCGGTAGATGCTGGCGATGGAGTTGAGCGCGCGGTCGAGCACGTCTCGGGTGAGTCTTGTGGACTGTTTTTTGAGCTCGTCCTTTTTGGAAATCGCATTGTAGGCGCTCCGCAGTTTCGGCGGAACGCGATCCTTCTCACCGAGTCCGTTGATACGACGGAATTCGGCTTCGGCGGCGGCGACCTTTTTGTTCACCTCGTCGTCCGCCTGGGTTTTCGCGCTGTCGATCAGCTGACCGGCCAGCAACACCGCATCGGATGCCCTCATGAGATTGAGCACACCGACGATCAGCTCGTCACGGTCCGTCATGACCTGTTCTTCGGTTGCATACAGTCTTGCGATGCCGATATGTCCTTGCGCGAGGCGTGCGGCACGCACCGCGATTTTCGATTCAATACCTTGCGATTCAAGGAATTTCGCCACCGCCTGGTCCGACGGCACCGCAAGATTCACAATGCGGGTACGCGAGCGGATGGTCGGAAGCACGTCCTGTGCGCTGGGCGCGCACAACAGCCATATGGTGTGCTCGCTTGGCTCTTCGATTTCCTTGAGCAGCACGTTCGTGGTGCGCTCCAGCATACGATCGACGTCTTCGATGATGATGATTCGCCACGGCGCGGTGCTGGGCATCTGTTCCGCCGTGGTGATGATGTCTCGCACCTCATCGATGCCGATGGTCACTTTGTTGGTGGCCAGTACGGTGACGTCCGGATGCGTGTCGGCAAGCACCTGCCGCGCAACTCTGGTCGGTTCGTCGTCGAGACCCCGGTCCGGGCTTTCCAACGCGGCGGCAAAGGCACGGGCCACATACGAGCGCCCGGATCCGGGAGGACCGCAGATCAGCCATGACTGGGCGATGGCGTTCGGATTTCCGCAGGCTATGGCCTTGAGCTGTTCGACCACCTGATCCTGGCCGACTATCGAGTCCCATACGCTCATTGGCCGCGTTCCTCCTCGAAGGCGATTCCACAGGTTGTTTCACGATCGGTGTGCGCGGATGACGTCCCCTCCGACTGCAGCTGACATGCCTGCAGCAGGTCGAAATCCGCTTTGATCCGTTCCCACACGCTTTCGATGGATTCACCTGCATCGATTACCCGGAAGCGGTCCGGCTCAGCTTCAGCGAGCTCAAGGAACGCGGTACGGGTGCGATTTTGGAAGTCGCTTCCCGCCGATTCCATGCGGTCTTCGCCATGCTGCAGCCGCGCATGCGATTGTTCCGAATCCAGATCGAGCAGATACGTACGTTCCGGCAGCAGTCCGTCCGTCGCCCACATACTCAGCGAGCGAATCTCCTCAAGCGTCAGCTCCCTGCCGCCCGCCTGATACGCAAGGGAGGAATCCAGATATCGGTCGGTGATCACCACGGCACCGCGTTCGATGGCCGGGCGAATCACCTCCGACACATGCTGGGCGCGATCCGCGGCGAACAGCAACGCTTCCGTACGCGCGGCGATATCGACTGGCGACGAATCATCGTCGGCAACACCGTGCAGCAGCATCTTTCGAATCGCCTTGCCCAATGCCGTTCCGCCCGGCTCGCGCGTGACCACCACCTCACGACCCTGCGATTCGAGGTATGCGCGTAGTCGTTCGACCTGCGTGGTCTTACCGACGCCGTCGATACCTTCGAACGAAATGAACAAGCCTCGCATACCGTAATCCTCCGCTAATTCTCGCAGTTCCGGGACTTTCCCGCCGAAAAACCGTCGTCAGGCGTCCACCTGTCCGCAACCTGTCATCGCCGCGGATCAGCGGGCGGGCACCACCTCGGGTCGCGCGTACCCCTCATTGGCGGTGAGCCATTCGATGTCCGACTTCACGGTGGCCGCGGTCGATCCGATCTCCTTGGCTATACGCGAATTCGCCCAGCCCTTATCGGCCAGATCGCGCACCTTGACGCGTCGGTCCGCACGCGCCTTGTCGGTGGCGCTCACCTTGGGCGTGCTCTTCGTGGTCTTCACGCTCTTTTTGGCCGTGGTCTTACCAGACGCCTTACGACCCCGTCCACGCTTGGAAGGCCCCTGCGCACGCTTCTCCGCCAACAGTCGGAACGCCTCCGCGGGCTCGATCGTCTTGGCGTCATACTGCTTGGGCAGCGTACGATTCGTTTCGCCGTCGGTAATGTACGCGCCGTAGAAGCCTTCCTTGATGGTCACCTGCTTCTGGGTTTCCGGATCCGGTCCCAGCTCACGCAGCGGCGGCTTGGCCGCACCCCGGCCACGTCCACGGCCGTATTTCGGCTGGGCGAACAGTTCCTTCGCCTTCTCCAGATCAACGGTGAAAATCTCATCTTCAGACGCCAGCGAGCGCGTGTCGGATTTTCCGTCCGCACCGGTTTTGGTCAGGTACGGACCGTAGCGTCCGTTGTTCGCCTGAACGTTCACCGTGCGCAGCTCACCGGTTTCGGTGTCTGCCTCCTCATAAGTGCCGACTTCGCGCGGCAGGGAGAGCAGTTTCAACGCGTCTTCCAGTGTCAGCGATTCCGATTTCATCGTCTTGAACAGCGATGCCATCTTCGGGCGATCCGCCGTCTTCTTGGAACCGCGTTTTGCGGAGGCCGCGTTGTCCTGTGCCTCGCCTTCCGGCATGACCAACGCGACATACGGTCCGAATCTGCCGTTGCGCACTTCAACGGTTCCGCCGGAAACCGGATCCTTGCCCAGCTCACGCGGTCCTCCGGAATGGTTTTCGATCAAATCGTGGCCGACTTCCACGGTCAACTCGTCCGGCGCGAGGGTGTCCGGCAGCGAGGCTCGTTTCGGGTTGCCTTCGGCGTCCATGTGGTTCATGTCTTCGAGGTATGGGCCGTAACGTCCGACGCGCACGTGCAGAC
>CAVEVJ010000287.1:0-2030 GCA_963619075.1 Acidaminococcaceae bacterium | reverse complement strand
GTATCGCCGTATGCGTATCAAAAACGTATCTTCCTGCGGGGGGGGGTGTTGTCATGGCCGAGTCACTCGAAGTGTGCGGTTTCGAAATGCGACACGCCGATGTCTTTTGGTGTGGTATTGTTTGACTCATGTTCATTTGCTCATGTTGTTGTCGCTGACCAACCGCCCGAGGGGCGCGTGGATCATCGACGCATAACTTGAGACAGGACATTCTTTCGATACCCAAACCGCAGGTTCGTGAATACGAACGCGAACATATGCCGGCGCGGACGATTGCGAACAGTCGGATCTTCATTCCAATGCCTGCATGAATATCGCGGTTGGAAACCATGCGAAACGAATAAGGTTCAAGTCATCACGGCAAGTCCCGTTTCAATACAGCACGTTGCATCGCGAGCTTCTCGAAACAGATCAACAATCGAAAAGCCCACGAAACGCACTGTAGAAGGAACCGACATGACCATTCACCATTCAATGTCCGAACTGATCGGCAACACTCCGCTCGTCAAGCTCAACCATGTGACCGAAGGCGTCAAGGCCACGATCGCGGTCAAGGTCGAATATTTCAACCCGGGTGGCTCCTCCAAGGACCGCATCGCCGAACGCATCATTGACGCGGCCGAACGAAGCGGCGAGCTCAAGCCCGGCGGTGTGATTGTGGAACCGACCTCCGGCAACACCGGCGTGGGATTGGCGCTTGTCGCCCAGCAGCGTGGATACCGCACCATCTTCACCCTGCCTGACAAGGTCTCCGAAGCCAAACGAGCCGTATTGCGCGCATACGGCGCCGAAGTGGTGGTGACTCCAACCGACGCCGGCCCGGACGATCCGCGTTCCTACTATCAGGTGGCCGAACGCCTTGCCAAGGCGATTCCTGGAGGATACCGCCCGAACCAGTACGACAACCCGAACGGCCCGGAAAGCCACTATCGCACCACCGGCCCGGAAATCTGGGAGGCGAGCGACCATAAGGTCACGCATTTCGTGGCGGGTATCGGCACGGGCGGCACCATCTCCGGCACTGGACGGTATCTGAAGGAGGCGTCCGAAGGCGCCGTGCAGGTTGTGGGCGCCGATCCGGAAGGATCCATCTATTCCAATCCCGACGATGTTCACCAGTACAAGATCGAAGGCGTGGGCGAGGACTTCTATCCGGGAGCGTTCGACCAGGCGCTGCCCGACGAGATCGTGCAGGTGAACGATGCGGAGGCGTTCGAAATGACACGTCGCCTCGCGTCGCAGGAGGGTCTGCTCGTGGGAGGTTCCTCCGGCATGGCGGTCACGGCGGCCATCAAATATGCCCGCGAACACGATTTGGATGAGAATCAGCTCGTGGTCGTGCTGCTTCCCGATTCCGGCCGTGGATATATGGAGAAGATCTTCAACGACGACTGGATGCGTGCCAACGGATTCGCCGACATCGTGGAACGCACCACCAAACCAAGCCTGGCCGAACAGTACCTGTAACCGATCCGCCGACCATCATGCCAATCATTCGTTCAACCCAGACCATCCGCTATTTTCAAGGAGTTCCGATCATGACCATCTCTACCAACGCCAAAGCACTGAACGCCACCGCCCGCGCCACCCGCGCCATCCATGCGGGGCAGGAGCCCGATCCGACCACCGGAGCCGTGGTCACCCCCATCTACATGACGTCCACCTTCAAACAGGACGGCGTCGGAGGAATGCGCAACGGCTACGATTACAGCCGTTCCGTCAATCCGACCAGAAACTCCTTCGACGAACAGCTCGCCGCCGTGGAGGGTGCGAAGTATGCGCTGAGCTTCTCTTCCGGACTGGCCGCCATCGACGTGCTGCTGCGTGCCACGTTGAAGCCGGGAGACAACATTCTGCTGGGCAACGACGTATACGGCGGCACGTACAGGCTGCTGTCCAAAGTGTTCGTTCCCTGGGGAATCGGGCTTGACGTGGTGGACATCACCGACCTGCAGGCGGTCGCCGACGCGTTGGGCAGGAAGCAGTACCGTTACATCTGGGTGGAAACGCCGTCGAATCCGCTGCTGAAC
>CAVEVJ010000286.1:0-3569 GCA_963619075.1 Acidaminococcaceae bacterium | reverse complement strand
ACCTGATAGGCCTTTTCCCCGGAATTGCAGGTGGCGGTCATTTCGATTCCGACATCCAGCAGCAGCCAGACCTTCGATGTCGAGGGGTGTTCGCGCTGCACCACCATAGGGCGTCCCGTGCGGGCGCTGGTCTTCCAATCGATCTGTCTGGCCTCGTCTCCGGCTTCGTAAGGGCGGATGTCCATGAGGTCATCGGAACCGAACCGCCTGTTCGACGCGTGGGCTCCTTCGAGAATTCCGAGTGCCTTGCGTACTGTGGGCAGGCTCAGCGCGGTTCCGAAGGTCTCGATCTTCCGGCGAACCGAATCCCCGGAACGATTGGCGTCGATCATGGAACAGGCACCGCCTGGACGATCGAATCAACGACCTGGTCGCTGGAAACGCCATCTGCCAGGGCTTCGAACGTCAGCAGGATGCGGTGGCGGAGCACTTCATGGGCGTTGGTCTTCACATCCTCCGGAATCACGTAATCGCGTCCCTGCAACAGTGCGTTGGCCTGTCCGATGCGTATCAATGCGATGGATGCGCGCGGCGACGCTCCAAGCCTTACCAGCGATGCCAGTCCCTGAATCGGCTTCGTGCCAGCGCCGCGGGACGTCGCCGCGATATTGACCGCATACTGCATGATCGCGTCGGACACATGCACGCGACGTGTCGCGGAACGCAGGAATTCGACATCGCTGATGGAGATGACCTCTCCATGAATGCTGCGCTGGTCGAACGTGTCGGAACCGCGCTTGGTGAGCATGGCCAGCATGCGCTGCTCCTCCTGTGCGGTCGGATAGGTCATCACGGCCTTCATCATGAAGCGATCCATCTGGGCTTCCGGAAGATTGAAGGTGCCTTCCTCCTCGATGGGATTTTGGGTGGCTATGACCATGAACGGCTTGGGAAGCGTGATGCGTTGCCCTCCGATGGTGGTGGCACCTTCGGCCATGGCTTCGAGCATGGCCGATTGCGTTTTCGCGTTGGAGCGGTTGATCTCGTCAATCAGTACGAAGTTCGCATGGATCGGACCGATCTGCGTGGCGAACTTCTGCGTGGCGAAGTCGAAGACCTGTGTGCCGACCAGATCGGACGGCATCAGGTCCGGAGTGCACTGCACGCGCTTGAACGAGCCTGAGACCGAAGTGGCCAGTGTCTGGGCCGCGGTGGTTTTGGCAAGTCCCGGAACGGATTCGATGAGGATATGCCCGCCCGCGACCAGTGTGGCGATAAGCGAGTCGCGGAGGGAGTCCTGCCCGACCAACGTCTGTGAGAACCGCGCCCGCAGTTGTGCGATGAGGTTCTTCGCGCGATTGATGTCTTCAGGAGACAGTGCGTCCGTTCGTGCCGTTATGGACGTCGGAACGGCGGTGTGCGTTGGTATTGGGTTTTTGGGAGGGAATAAAGCCATGGGTTCAACTCTAACGGGTCAAGCTGACGGAAGGGACCAATTCACGGGTTCCACCCCTGCATCCATGAGCGCCTGGTTGGCGCGGGAGAACGGTTTCGAACCGAAAAAGCCGTATCGCGCTGACATGGGACTCGGGTGGGGGGATTTGATGATGAACGCATTGGTGAGCCGGGGTTCCAACGTCTGGGCCTTGCGCCCCCAGAGGATGGCCACCAGAGGCTTGACGCTTCCGTCGGGATTGCGACGGTTGTTGAGCGCCTGTATGGCGGCGTCCGTGACGAGTTCCCAGCCTTTGTCCTGATGGCTTCCGGGTTTTCCCGGCTGCACGGTCAGGCATCTGTTGAGCAGCATGACACCCTGATCCGTCCATGGGGTCAGATCCCCGTTGGCAGGCATCGGAACGCCAAGGTCGTCCATCAGCTCCTTGTATATATTGGTCAGGCTTCGTGGAATCGGTTTCACGTCCGGCGCCACGCAGAAGCTCAGTCCCACGGGGTGTCCGGGCGTGGGGTAGGGGTCCTGTCCCACGATGAGCACCTTGATGCTGTCGAACGGAATGGTGAAGGCTCTGAGGATGTTCTTGCTGGCTGGCAGGTAGGTGCGTCCCGCCGCGATCTCCTCCCTGAGAAAATCGCCCATAAGATGTACTTGGGGCTCAACGTCGGCGAGCGCTTGCGCCCAGCCTGGTTCCACGAGCTCCTTCAGCGGTTTGATATGCGTCATTCCTACACTGTACGACGCCGCGCATGCTTCTGCCGAATTTTCCTTCAGGACATCACGTCCTGTCTTTGCGCGCATGCGATGCTTGTGTGCTGACTGTGGTGGTTGGTACACTATCAAAGTAAGTGTGTAAGAAACGAGGTTGCGATATGGCTCAGAAGGATGAGGAAACTTACGATTCCTATCAGAAAGACGCGTTTGACAATCCTCCCGCAGGCCCTATGGGAGTTCACCGTGGGGCGCGTTCCGTCGCGTCACGTGCCACGCCGTATGCGATCGTCGTCATCGCGGCGTTGCTCGCAGGCCTCTTGTTCTGGGGAATCTATTCAGGTGAGCTGGGCAATCTGAAGATGCCGTGGTCGTCATCGCAGAGCACCACATCTTCCGATTCCTCTTCTTCCGATAGCACTTCCTCCGATAGCTCGGACACGTCCAGTGACACTTCGTCCGATTCCTCGTCCGATTCCTTGTCCGACGATTCCTCCGAATCGTCCGGCGATGCTTCGGCGAACGATTCGAATTCGGATGCGGCGTTGACGGACGATGCCCAGCAAGCGGATGCCAATGCGAACGCGAACCAGACGGTGAACCTCAACACCGAAGTGCGTGTGGTGAATGCCACTTCAATCAACGGTTATGCCCAAAGCAAGGCGGACGCGTTGACCCAGGCCGGTTACACGACCGTGTCCGCAAGCAACCCGACCGGCAACGTGCCGTCGCAAACCGTGGTCTGGTATCAGAACGAAACGGACAGGGCCACTGCCGAGAACGTTGCTCAGACCCTGGGTATTTCGACGGTGGAGCAGACGGACGGTCTAGTGACCCCGATCGTCGTTGTCTTGCTTGACTGAAAACACCATGTGAAACACATGTGAGATTGTTGGTCCCCGAATCTGACGATTCGGGGACTTTTCGTTGTCATGCCAAGGAATTTCAATGTTTATTCGGTTGCGGGCGAAGGTGAAATTCTTGCTGACGGCGCAAAGTATGGGCCCGAGGTTGGCACTCTCGCCATGAGAGTGCTAATCTGCACAATTAGCACTCGATGAGTGAGAGTGATAACCGGCAGCTGACGGCTGGTCCTGGCTTGGCTCTGAGAGTGGGAATAACACCGTGTAGCCATATGTGGAGGAACAATGGCAAAGATTATTGCATACGACGACGAAGCTCGTCAGGGAATGCTCGCGGGCCTCGACAAGCTCGCCGACACCGTCAAGGTCACCCTCGGTCCGAAGGGCCGCAACGTGGTTCTCGACAAGACCTACGGTGCTCCGACCATCACCAACGACGGCGTCTCCATCGCCAGGGAAATCGACCTTGACGATCCGTACGAGCGCATCGGCGCCGAGCTGGTCAAGGAAGTCGCCAAGAAGACCGACGACGTGGCTGGCGACGGCACCACCACCGCTACCGTGCTGGCGCAGTCCCTGGTCCACGAAGGCCTGAAGAACGT
>CAVEVJ010000285.1:0-2161 GCA_963619075.1 Acidaminococcaceae bacterium | reverse complement strand
TGCCCTGGGCTGACCGCGATGACCGGCTATACGCAGCTCAATCCGGTAAGCGGAGAGATCTGTCAGTTGATCTCATTCAAGAACGCCATGCCTCCGCTTGATTTGCAGCGTCAGCCAACGGTTTTTGAACGACTGTCGGGAAAGGGGATACGGGTCACCAGTTCAGGCTTGCCGAAATTCGCGTTCTCCGCATTGACCCAGTCGTCGTTACGCGGAAGTGACTATGTTTCCAACGAAGATCCACGGCGTAGAATCATGGTGGCCGCCAAAGCCGCGCAGACTCCGGGCTTGACATACCTGTATATGCGGGATGCGGACAAGATCGGGCATAATTATGGCTGGGATTCCGATAAGTGGATCGGTACATACGAGCGCATCGATGGACAGCTGAGCCTATTGCGCCGAAGTCTGCCGAAGGGGACTCTGATCGTGATCGTGGCCGATCATGGCATGATCAGCGCCGACCCGGAATCGCGTGTCGATATAGCGGCCGATCCGCGACTGATGCAAGGGGTAAGCAAGGTCGGGGGAGAACCTCGTTGCGTCATGCTGTATGCCGAGGATGGGGAGAATCCCGATGACATAGCATCTCGGTGGCGGGAGACGCTGGGGGAGCGTGCGCAGGTGCGCACACGCGCCGAGGCAATCCACGAAGGGGTGTACGGCCCTGTGGAACCTTACGTTGAGCCGATGATCGGTGATGTGATTGTTTCCGCCGCGAGATCCGTGACGATTGTGGACTCACGTACGCAACCGGAAAAGGCGATGCAGCTACCCAGCGTGCACGGATCGTTGACGAGGCTGGAATCGGATATCCCCTGCCTGATCGACGTAGCCTAGACGGGGCTGGACAGCCGCCTGAAGGCCGTTTTTCGTCGAAGTCGGGTGGTCCCGTTTCAGTCGCCGAAAAGAATCTCGTCCCAGCTTGGCACGGCTGAACGTCCGGCGCGGCGCTTCGATTTCGTCACGCTCTGCGTATGATTCGCTGCGGTTTCGCCGCCAGAGGATGCGTCAGAGGCATTCGTTTGCCGTCCGGTGGACGAGTCGGAATTCTGTTCGGTCGTTGACACGATTGTGGTGTTCGGCGTGTCGGAGTCGTCGGCACGTTCATTGGTTCCCGTATCGGCCATGGTGTTGGTTCCCGCCGGTGCGATAGGTACAGACGGCGGTTCGGATGGACTTACGGCCGGCATCGACGGTTCCGGCGTGTTCCATGCGGATACGGTCTGCTCTATGCGTGCGGAACGTGCCGAATTGCCTGGCAAATTCAGTGAAGCAAGAAAATTCTCACCCATAGGGTTCTCTGCATCGCCACCACGCTGGGCGTCTTGCTCTCCGATGAGTTTACGCGCGACGGCATTCAAGCAGTTCACCGCGTTGCCATGCATGTTCCATGACCATTCGGCCTGCAGGGTATGGCCGCCGGAAACGAATTGGGCGCTGATCCTCCATGGTTCCAGTCCACGCCTGGTGGCCCTCCACGTTACGTCTTCCAGACGTACACGTGCCGCGGCGAATGTGCGTTCGATCAGCTCCGACAGCGTATGCACGCGGCTCTCCTTCGGGGCCGGAGTCGACAGGAACTGCTTGATCGCGTATTGCTTCTCCGTTTCGACGGTGGACGAGAAACGCCGAACAAGCGCTTCATTCAAAGAATAACGCTCCGCGACGCGCGCGGGATCGGCACCGGCACGAATCAACGACTGAATCTGTGATATCGGCAAGGTCGCGGGGGCGTGCGACTGACGTTCCTTCTGGACTTCGGAGCGGATCTGCTTAGCCTCCAAAATGGCTCTTTCAAGCGTTTCGTCAACCTTCACGCGGAATTTTCCCTTGCCCGAAACGAATACGAGTTCACCGGCATCGCTGACATGATCGAACCGGGCTTCCTCGAGTATGCTTTCAGGCACCATGCACCACTTTCCTCTGTGAAAAACTACTTGTTACATTGTGCCCCACGTGTCGGATTTTACGAGTATTTCGATTCGTGTATCCTATGCGGGGTAAATGTCATGTATTCTATGGCGCATAAGCAAAGTAGATGACGAAAGGAGTCTCGATGGCACAGGATTATGATTCCCCGCGTAACAAGGACGAGGACGAGGAGTCGCTCCAGGCTCTGGGAAAGAGCTCTCAGAACACGTCCAACGATATGGACGAT
>CAVEVJ010000284.1:0-2528 GCA_963619075.1 Acidaminococcaceae bacterium | reverse complement strand
CAACGATATGGACGACGATGAGAACGCCATTGCCGAGGACTACGAACTGCCCGGCGCCGATTTGAGCAATGAGGACGCTTCCGTTACGGTCATTCCGATGCAGGGCGACGAATTCATCTGTTCCGAATGTTTCCTGGTGAAGCATCGTAGCCAGCTGGCCGAAACCACCAGCGACGGACAGCCTGTTTGCCAGGAGTGCGCCGCCTGATGTCTTTCGACGAAACGTACAACGAACCGGAAAACGTTGAGGTTCTGGTAAAGTCCCTGAACCCCGACCAGCCGGCGGAACTGTATTACGCGCATGCGGGAGATGCAGGAGCCGACCTTCGCACCACCGAAGAAGTCACGCTCAAACCGTTCCAGAGGGCGCTGGTGCCCACCGGAGTGGCCATAGCGTTACCTGCCGGATATGTTGCCCTGGTTCATCCTCGTTCGGGTCTTGCGGTCAAGCAGGGCGTGACGGTGTTGAACGCTCCGGGCACCGTGGACGCGGGCTACCGTGGCGAAATCAAAGTGCCACTGATCAACCTTGATCCGGATAATACCGTGACGTTCAAGCCGGGAGACCGTATCGCGCAGTTGGTCATCCAACGTTACGTCGAGGCGAAATTCATTCCGGCGCAGGTGCTGCCGGAGTCAGATCGCGCCGAACGTGGTTTCGGGTCGACCGGAGTGTCCTCCTGAATTAAGCGTGGGTCTTTCATATGACCGTATGGCAACACGGCCGTATGATTGATTGCGTTTACGGTGGCGCGGGTAGTATAGGTGAAACTGAGAGCGAGGGGTGGAAGATGGCCGACAATCATGAGGTTCTTTCGGCTCACATGTTGGGTTGTGAGATCAGCACGAATCCGCTGGATCCGCTTGAGCCGATTCTGAAGATGTGTGAGTATCATCATCCGGATGAGGACATGAGCATCCTGGAACGTGCCTATGAGCGTGCGGTCAAGCAACATTCCTCCCAGCGTCGCAAATCGGGCGAGCCCTACATCATCCACCCCTTGGCGGTGGCCCAGATTCTAGCCGATTTGGGTATGGGACCGCTGGTGGTCGCGGCCGGATTACTGCACGACACCGTCGAAGACACTGACTACACGCTCGATGAATGCCGCGCGGAATTCGGTGATACCGTGACCGGTCTGGTCGACGGCGTCACCAAGCTTTCCAAAATGGAGTATGGCGATTCCGCCCAGGCCGAGACCATCCGCAAGATGGTGGTGGCCATGAGCCGGGATGTGCGCGTGTTGGTGGTCAAACTGGCCGATCGCGTGCATAACGCGCGAACCTGGCGCTACGTCAAACAGTCCAGCGCGCAGAAGAAGGCGCACGAAACACTGGATGTGTACGCGCCTCTGGCGAATCGTCTGGGCATGAACGCCATCAAAACCGAACTTGAAGAGCTTAGCTTCAAGGTGCTGTATCCGAAGATCTACAACGAAATCGTTGTGCTGGTGTCGCGCAGAGCCGGCCAACGAGACGTGTACCTGAAGCAGATTCTTGCCGAAATCAACGAGGACCTCGACGACCAGAACATCAAGGGCTATGTGACCGGACGTCCGAAGGACTACTTCTCCATCTACCAGAAGATGATTGTTCGCGGCCATGATTTCGCCAACATCTACGATTTGGTCGGCGTGCGCATCATCGTCGACACCATTCAGGACTGCTATGCGGCGTTGGGTGCCGTGCATGCGCGTTGGAACCCCGTTCCGGGACGTTTCAAAGATTACATAGCCATGCCGAAGCTCAATATGTATCAGAGCCTGCACACCACGGTGGTGGGTCCCGGCGGCAAGCCCGTGGAGATTCAGATTCGTACGTGGGACATGCATCGTCGTGCGGAATTCGGCATCGCGGCACACTGGAAGTACAAGGCGAACGGACAAGCCGGCAGGGCTCTGAGCGCGCCGGACAGTTCCGACCGCAAGCGTGGCGAGAGCCAGGAACTGAGCGAAGCCGATAATCTCAAGTGGATTCAGCAGCTTGCGGATTGGACGAGCGAGACTCCCGACTCGAATGAGTTCCTCGGTTCCCTCAAGGAAGACCTAGGTGCGGCTGAAGTATACGTGTTCACACCGAAAGGCAAGATTGTTTCCCTGCCTGCGGAAGCGACTCCGATTGATTTCGCGTATGCCGTGCATACGGAAGTCGGCCACCGTACCATGGGCGCACGTGTGAACGGACGTCTCGTGCCGCTCGATACCAAACTCGAAAACGGCGATACCGTTGAAGTACTTACATCCAAGTCCGAATCCGCGGGCCCGTCGCGTGATTGGCTGAGCTTCACGAAGAGCCCGAAGGCCCGTAACAAGATTCGTCAATGGTTCAGCAAGGAACGTCGTACAGAAGCCATCGAAGAGGGGCGTGACGAGCTGACGCGAGCCATGCGCAAGCGTAATCTGCCGATTACCACACTGCTGACACCGGAAGCTCTGATCGGCGTTGCCGACGAGTTGAATATCGCCAATGCGGAGGCCGTGTTCGCGGCCATCGGAGAAGGGCAGATTTCCACTCAGAACGTCATATCT
>CAVEVJ010000283.1:0-2605 GCA_963619075.1 Acidaminococcaceae bacterium | reverse complement strand
AGTCTCCACCACCGGCGTTCACTGGACCTTCTCCCCCGTGCTGTGCATCGCACGCGACACCCGTTGGGGCCGTGTCGGCGAAACCTTCGGCGAGGACCCGTACCTGATCGGCGAAATGGCATCCAGCATCGTCAAGGGCTACCAGGGTGGAGCCAAGGCCGGCGAACCGCTCGCCAAGGACGCGATTCTGGCCTGCGCCAAGCATTTTGCGGGCTATTCCGAAACCCAGGGCGGCCGTGACGCATCCGAAGCCGATCTGAGCCACCGCAAGCTCGAATCCTGGTTCCTGCCGCCGTTCGAGCGCGTGGCCAAGGAAGGCTGCGGCACGTTCATGCTCGGTTACGAATCCATCGAAGGCGTTCCGGTCACGTTCAACAAGTGGCTGCTGTCCGACAAGCTGCGCGGCGCATGGAACTATCAAGGCACGCTGATCACCGACTGGGATAACGTCGGCCGTTCCGTATGGGAGCAGAAGGTCAAGCCCGATTACGTACATGCGGCGGCCGACGCGGTCAAGGCCGGCAATGATCTGGTCATGACCACGCCGCAGTTCTACGATGGTGCTCTTGAAGCCGTCCGCACCGGCCTGCTTGACGAATCTCTGATCGACGAAGCGGTCTCCCGCATTCTCGCACTGAAGTTCCGCCTCGGCCTGTTCGAGGATCCGCGCCTGCCCGATCAGGAGCGCATCGACGCGGTCATCGGCTCCGACGAGCACCAGCAGCTCAACCTTGAAGTGGCTCGCGAGGCCGTGGCCCTGCTGAAGAACAACGGCTCCCTGCCGTTCGCCGCTTCCGAAGGCAAGCGCATCGCAGTCGTCGGCCCTCTCGCGGACGACGCGCAGACCCAGTTGGGTGACTGGGCCGGCAACTCCGGACAGGTCAACTGGATGCCGGACGGCCAGCTGCGCGACATGATCACCACCGTACTCGACGGCTTCAAGCAGCTCGCTCCCGAAGGATGCGACGTCGTTTACTCCCGTGGTGCGAACATCGTGGATCTCGTTCCCGATCCGGAAGGCGATTTCTACCCGGACGGCCAGCCCCGCCCGAAGATCGGCGTCTCCGCGGCCGTGGACCAGGCACTCATCGACGAAGCCGTTGAGAACGCCAAGCAGTCCGATTTGGTCGTCGCCGTGGTCGGTGATGTGATTCAGATGATCGGCGAGACCTGCTCCACCGGCACTTTGGAACTGCAGGGCGGCCAGAACGCGCTGCTCCAGGCGCTTGCGGACACCGCACGCGAGACCGGCAAGCCGTTGGTCGTGGTGCTCATGAGCTCCAAGCCGATGGTGCTGCCGGCATGCGTGATCGGCACCAACGGAGTAATCGTCGACGAGACCTCCTCGGAAGGCACCTCCGCCCTGCTGTGGGCTCCGAGCCCGGGTATGAAGGGCGGCCAGGCCATCGCTGAGATCATCCTCGGCGAGACCGAACCGAGCGGGCGCCTGCCGATCACCTTCCCGCGCCACGCAGGCCAGTTGCCGGTCTACTACAACCAGATCCGCGGCCAGCACGGCAACCGTTACTCCGATCTCACGCAGGATCCGGCATTCGCTTTCGGAGAGGGCCTGAGCTACACCACGTTCGAATACGGCGAGCCGTCCATCACCAACGTTCCGGAATCCGGTGATTTCACACAAGCCGACACCGTGCATGCCGAAATCACCCTGACCAACACCGGCGAGCGCAAGGGCACCGAGGTCGTGCAGGCCTACATCGGCGATATCGTCACTTCCTACAGCTGGACCGACCGCGAGCTCAAGGCCTTCCAGCGTGTGGAGCTCGAGCCGGGCGAGACCAAGACCCTCGAGTTCGATATCCCGGTGGCCGATTGCACCATCGTCGACCCGGAGGCCAACCGCATTGTGGAACCGGGTGAGTTCGAGCTTCTGCTCGGCCACTCCAGCCGTCGTGAGGATCTCAAGCGCGCCACGTTCACCGTTGCCTGATGTTCTCCCACCTGCATCACACGCATAGTGGGTGACCGCACGGCATTCACCCACTACCAGCGAGGGCGTAACCCGCAAAAACCAACGTTTATTTCGGGTTACGCCCTCGTTTTCGTTCAAGAAGACCAATCATCGATCATGAAATCCTGTAGACCACAATCCCGTAGGCATCAATCAGATAGACCGCAATCAGGGATCATCGATAGGTATCCCACAGAGGCGACGGGAACAGCATGTTTTCCATTTCCGCCCACTCCTCGCATAGATCCATCTTCGGATCCCTCAGCCATCCAAGCTGAATGCCGTCCATAATCTCCATCGATTTGCGTACGATCGGGCGCATGCTCTCGTTCCACGAGCCCAACTGCGGCGGAATCAGCCACGGATAGCTGGAATATTTCTCCCAGATGCCGTCGATACGGGAGTTGAAATCGTCATGCAAGGGATTGTTCGGGTTCAAAGCCTCGGCGGACAGCACGGCGAACAGCTGCACCATCATGCGTCTGCGCGAATTATGCCTGACCAGATAACGCAGGTATGCGGGAAACAGCGGTGCCGCAGGATCGCTGCCGGGCATGCCCGACGCGAAGAAATCCTCCGGAGTGCCGGTCTGACCGTAATATTCGTTGAACACCATCGCCAGCATATTGTCTT
>CAVEVJ010000282.1:0-22692 GCA_963619075.1 Acidaminococcaceae bacterium | reverse complement strand
GCATTCAATCTTGTTTGGCGGGATTCCCGAGGGGATCCCGCCTTTTTTGTTATCCGGACCATTTCCCGGGAGCCGGGTCCATCGGACGGCGTGTGGGGCCGCGGGCCGAAGTGCGTGTCCGGACACGGCGTTCGATGGCGTCCGGGCATCGCAGGCCGGCACGGAATTCGTCCGTCACCCGACCGGGTTTTATGATTCACAGGCCGTAATCGTCTCGGATGGTCGTTTGACGGCTTCAGCAGCCGCAGGATTGGCGGATAACCATTTCGGCGTCTACGAGCTGGAGATTCGGAGTGTCCGCAGGGCGGAGAGCCGCGTCGACCGCACATCGGGCGATGGTCTGCGTGTCCTGTTTCATGACGGTCAGGCGTGGCCAGGTGTATTCCGATTCTATGGTGCCGTCGAAAGAAATCAGAGCGATGTCCTCGGGAATGCGCAAACCGCACTCGTGGATGGCCCTTAGAGCGCCGAGGGCCTCGAGGTCAGATGACGCGAAGATGGCGTCTGGACGGTCCGGCGCGCGAAGTATCTCCAGGGTGGCCTTGTATCCGCCTTCTCTGGTGTAGGAGGATGTGTATACGGGCCCTACGGGACGGTCTGCATCCTGATGGGCCTTTATCCATCCGATTATCCTTGCGTCGCGGGAAGTGATGTCTAGGCTGAACAGCATGGCGACTTTTCGGAAGCCATGTTCGAATAGGTGGTTCACCGACCTGGCCACGGCGTCGGTCATGTCCGTGGAGACGCATTTGACACCGGACAGCGGATGCGGATGGTCGAGCAGAATTATCGGACAGCTTGCGGTTGACAGCGAACCTATCTCTCCGTCCTCCAGCGTGGATGCGACGAAAATTGCGTCCACGCCGCGATCCGTCAACTCGGCGATTCTGCGGCGCTCTAGCTCCGCGTTCCCGTGCGAGGTGTTCAGAATAAGTACGTGTCCCTTCTCATTGGCGAGATGTTCAACGTCGTTGATGAGCTGCGCGAAGTACGGGTTAGAGAAATCAGTGATGATCATCCCCAGCATTTTCGCTGAACCGTTTTTCAGTGCCCTAGCAATCAGGTTTGGATGATATCCGAGTTTCTCTGCCGCATCCCGGACCCGGAGCTCTGTGGCCGGCGACACCTTCTTTGGACCGCCGTTGAGGACGTAGCTCACCGTGGCGGTCGATACTCCCGCCAGCCTGGCCACGTCGCTTCTGGTGACCTTGGATGGACCTCCGTCGCTCGAATCGATGCCCGACATGATTCCTCATTCCTCAAAATGAAAACATTCACTTGAATTTATATCACACTACCTGCGGCAATCTATGGTTACACGAATAACTTACAATTCGCAAATATCGCGTAATGCAAACTGAAAAGTGACGAAAATGGCTATATATAAGGTTATATAATAGTGACACGCTGATTTTACAAATTAAGTTACTCGTGTAAATATGTATATCAATCCCGTTTGGGATTGCAGAGAAGATGAAGCTCTTGGATAAAGACAACGAAGAGGTTGGATATGAACAAGATGAAAAAGACCATGGCCGCCGCGCTTGGCTGCATCCTGGCTGTCTCGGGCCTGACAGCATGCGGATCATCTCAAGCCGATGGAACGGAAACGCTGGAGTACATGGGTGCGCCGGCGACGGGTACGCCGCAGCGCAAGGCGGTCGAGCAACTCGTCGCGAAGTTCGAGGAGGCCAATCCGAACATCAAGATCAAACTGGTGACGGGCACCTCGTCGTACGAATCCGACATCAAGGTCCGCCTGTCCGGCAACAATGCCCCCGACATCTTCAACACCCATGGATGGTCCCGTGATCGCTACGCCAACTTTCTCGAGCCCCTGCAGGACCGCTCATGGGCGAAGAACGTGAGTTCGGCGATCGACTCCTCCATCAAGACTGACGAGGGCGAGTTCTATACACTTCCCATGCAGATGGCTTTCACTGGCATCACGTACAACGCTAAGGTTCTCGAAAAAGCTGGAGTGGACCCGTCAGACATCACTAGCTGGGACGACTTCTCTGATGCTTGCGTGAAGGTGACTGCGACCGGCGCTGCGTGCATTGGAGCGTCCGGTAAGGAGAACTGGACCGTGGGGCAGATCGTTGACTCCTCGGCCTACGGGATGTTCTCCGATTCGGAACTTGAGAACATGAAGAACGGCAAATTCGAATCCAGCTCGTATCAGAAGCTGGCTTCGATGATCAAGGAATGGGCTGAGGCGGGGTACTTCAATCTCGACTACGCTGCGGCGACCTCCGATGATATATCGAAGATGCTGGCGAACGACACCCTCGCCTTCACCTTCCAGGGGGTAAGCGTCGCCTCCAGCATCACCAACTACAACCCCGATGTAGAGCTCGGCTTCATCCCGTATCCGTCCGAAAACGGCGATTCGTACATCGTGTCGGGAGAAGATTACGCCCTTGGCGTCTCCAAGACCAGTGAACACAAGGATGCCGCTTTGAAGTTCATCGATTTCATGGCGCAGACCGAGAACTATCAAGTTTATACGGACGCCATGTCGACGATTCCCGCGATTGAAGGAGTGGAGGCGAATCTTGGCGTTATGTCCGATAGCTACGACACCTGGATCACGGAGAAGAACACCAAGACCGTGCCGGTATTCGACAGGGTCTACCTGCCGAACGGCATCTGGAGCACCATGTGCACCACGACCGACGGCTTGGTCACCGGGCAGATGGACCCGAACGCAGCCACCGAACAGATGAAGACCCAGTTCGAAAGCCTGTCCTCATCCGAGTGAGTCGTGCCGTCCAGGGCCAACGACATGTCTAAACAGTGAAAGGAACGAAAATGGAAGGGAAGTCCCTGGCGGGATGGGAAAGGTTCCGCCATCATCTTACAGGCTCATCGGTCAATCTGTTCTACCTACCGGCGCTGGTCCTGGTAGCGGTATTCTCCATTTACCCACTGTTTTCAGGCTTCGCCCTGTCCCTGACCGACTGGGACGGGCTGAACCCGGAGAAGACATTCGTGGGCCTGGCGAACTACGTCACCATGCTGCGCGACGCCAATTTCCGCACCATCTTGGTCAACACGCTGATCTATGGCGTCGGCAGCACCATAATCCAGCAGGTCCTCGGCCTGGCGCTGGCCCTTCTGCTCAACTCGAAGATTAAAGGGCGCAACGCATTGCGTGCCATAATCTACCTGCCGGCATTGGTCTCCGCCGTGATCATGGGAACGATGTACTACCTGATTTTCCAATATCAGCAGGGAGCTCTGAATACAATCCTTTCCGCGTTCGGATTGGAGAAGGTGGTCTGGTTCAACAACCCGACCACGGCGGTGGTCATCATCCTTTTGGTGAACTCCTTCCAGTTCTGTGGAACCTCGATGATCATATATCTAGCGGGACTCCAGGGAATGGACCAGTCCGTCATGGAGGCCGCCGGCCTTGACGGTGCAACGGGATGGACGAAGTTCTGGAACATCACTCTGCCGATGTTAATGCCGGCTTTCTCAACATCGGTGGTTCTCAACCTCATTGGGGGACTGAAGCTGTTCGATGTGATCAAGGTGCTCACGGGCGGAGGTCCCGGCTATTCGACTCATTCGATCTCCACCTATATCAGCTCCGTGTACTTCGATAACCAGAACGCCGGATACGCCTCGGCGATTGGCGTGGTCCTCTTCATCATTATCGCCGTGGTCACTGGCCTGATGAACAAGGGGTTGAACAAGCTCGGATGGGAGTCATGAACATGAAGAATCAAGACAGCCACGTCATCACACGTGGATTCGCGTACCTGTTCCTCGGCATCGTATGCCTACTGCAGCTGCTACCGTTCTGGCTGGCTGTCTGCACGGCATCCAAACCGGCGACGGACCTGTCGTCCACGCTGGTGCTCCGTACAAAGGACATCGAGTGGAACAACTTCACTTTGGCCATCACCGAAGGCGGTGTGCTGCGGGCCATGGTCAACAGCGCCATCATCACCGTCTGTGCCACGGTGCTGACCTGCATCATCGGAGCCATGGCATCCTATCCGCTGGCGCGCAGGCTCAGTAGATTCAACAAAGTGGTCTCCACCGTGATCCTCTCGTTGATGATGATTCCTCCATTGAGCGTGCTGGTCCCCGTGTACTCCATGATGGTGAGAATCGGCGGCGTGAACACCTACTGGGGTATCATCCTGTTGTCGACTGCAGGCAACATGCCACTCGCCATCTTCCTGTACACGTCTTTCATCAAAGCCATTCCCGAATCTATCGATGAGGCGGGGATGATTGACGGTGCCAACCGTTTCACCATCTTCTTCAAATTGATTATGCCGTTGCTCAAACCGGTGACCGCAACGGTGATCATCATGACCAGCGTCGGTGTATGGAACGAATACGCCATGTCCAACTACCTGCTTACCGACCAGGATTACCAGCCCATCGCACCGCGTATCGCATCGTTCTTCGCCCAGCAGAGCAGCAACATGGGCGTGGGTGCGGCGGCTGCCCTTATCAGTGCGCTGCCGATTGTGATGGTCTACCTGTTCTTCCAACGTTATTTCATCGCCGGCATGGTCGCCGGAGCACAGAAATAACAGATGGAACCGTCGCCGCGACCGGGGCCCATACGTTTTGTCGACCGGTGTCCCGGTAGCACCATCCCCTCAAAGGAGGAGAAACCATGTTCTACCCACGAAAAGATCACGACGGCGAGGAGACGTACCTGTTTTTCGCCGGCTCCCGGATGGGAGGGCGTATTCCAGACGTCATAGAATGTCTCGCCACGGAAAATCCGGAACTTCTGGACGGCGGATGCGACCAGTTTCCGCGTCCATCGGCGCTCCTCATGGAGCACTCATGCGGGCTGTTCTCCCGCCCAGGGCTGATCGGATACCGTGTTCGGAACGATAGGGCCGGCAGCTATGAAGGAATCGAGGCCGGATCTGGATGGTCGACGAGGTTTACGCTCGACGACGTGACCGAATTGGAGGACGGCGTCCTAACCATGCGTGCGTCCGACCATGATGTGGAATTGGAACTCGTCACGGAGATCGAACGGATGAGGGGCGGCGCACTGCGCATACGCCATACCATACGCAACACGGGCACCGGAATTTACATGCTGGAGCGTCTTGACGTCAGCGTGCCGATAGGTTCGGAACGCAGCGAGATCCTCGATTTCTCGGGACGTCACATGAACGAGCGTAATCCGCAGCGCCATCGTATCCAGGATGGCGACTGGGTGCGCGAGTTTCGTCGGGGGAAGCCTGGCTTCGATGGCGCGGTCCTCTATGTGGGTACGCCGGGTTTTGGTTTCAACACGGGCTCCGTGCTGTGCCTGCAGCCGGCCTGGAGCGGTAACATCGAGATCGCGGTATGCCGTGGTGGTGAAGACGGTCCTACGGCGTATGCTGGCGAGCTGCTGCTTCCCGGCGAGATACAGCTGGCGGAAGGCGGTTCGTATTCCACACCATGGGTGGTCGTATCGGCGTCCTCCCACGGGCTTGACCCAATCATGCAAGGTCTTCACCGATGGGAGCGCGCGTTGCCCTCACATCCCGCGCGGCAGCCGGTGACGCTCAACGTGTGGGAGGCCGTGTACATGGCCCAAGACCGCGACGTTCTGGCCGACATAGCGCGCAGAGCCGCATCCATTGGCGTGGAACGGTATGTCCTGGATGATGGATGGTTCCACCTGCGGCGCGCGGATTCCTCGGGTCTCGGGGATTGGTGGGTCGACCGGGAGGTCTGGCCTGATGGCCTCGACGAACTGATCAGTCTCGTTCATTCAGAAGGCATGCAGTTCGGATTATGGTTCGAACCGGAAATGGTGAATCCAGATTCAGACCTGTTCAGACGGCATCCGGAATGGGTCATGCAGTCCGGCGTGAGACTGCCGAAGCTGCAAAGGCACCAGCTGGTGCTCGACCTGACCAATCCGGAGGCCAGCGGCTACGTGTTCGACAAAATGAGCGCGATACTGTCCCATAATGCTATCGATTACGTCAAGTGGGACCACAACCGCGACCTTCTGGAGGCCGGCACCAACCAGCATGGCGGACGTGCCGCCGTCCATGCCCAGACCATCGCGTACTACAGGCTGCTCGACAGGCTGCGCGAGGCCTTCCCCCACGTGCAATGGGAATCATGTGCCAGCGGCGGTGGCCGGATCGATCTCGGGGTGGTGGAGCATGTCTCGCGTTTCTGGACCTCGGACATGACCGATGCACTGAGCCGACAGCGCATCCAACGGTGGACGGCGCAGAGCATCGCCCCGGAATACTTGGGTGCGCATGTCTCCGCACCTACGTCGCATCAGAGCGGCCGCACCTACACGTTGGCGTTTCGCGCGGCGACGGCCGTGTTCTTCGGCTTCGGTATTGAATGGGATATCAGGCAGGCATCGACCGGTGACCTGCGCCAGCTTTCCGATTGGATCGCTTGGTACAAGAAACAGCGAGAATTCCTGCATAATGAACGGTTCTTCAACGTAGATGTTGAAGACAGCACGGTCATGGCCTATGGAGTCGCCGCCGAGGATGGGTCGCGGGCTTTATTGGCGCATGCGCAGCTCGACGAGCCGAAACACAACCGCGGCGTCCGCGTGTGTATCCCGGGACTCGTCGACGACGCGGAATACAGCCTGCAATGGACCGGTCCGGAACCCGCAAAGGCCGCATCGGAACAGTTTAATTCATTCGGGCCTCTTGGCCGCAGAACGGTGACCGGAGCGTATCTCGGAACCATCGGGATACATTTCCCGCGCTGCAACCCCCAGACCGTTCGCCTCGTCTCCGTAACACGTCGTCGGAAAGAGACGCCATGTGCGTGAACGGCACCCGACATAACGTCATCATTCCCCGAATGCGGCAGCACGGTTGTCGTGTGGGAATTGATTATGTTTGTCTTCCATTCCGGAAGCGGCATGCCAGCGGGGTTATCATTCGTAACCATGCATACGAGATCCCGCATTCTATCCATGGTGGTCGCAACGGTTCTGATCTGTTGTCTTATTCCGTTCGTTGGTATCGCGTTGCGCGACTCCACCACAGTGACGATAGGGGAGACGACCATTCTGCAGGCCTTGGCGACCGGTCCTGAGTGGTTGCGCGACTTTTCCGCAATATGCGCGTATCTGTTTTCCACAATCGGGTGCATCGTACTGATGGGCTTCTTGGCAATCCTTGATATGCGAGTCACATCGAACTGGAAAACCGTGGTGAGGGATGTGATTGTTTCCGCCGCGCCGATCGTATATGTAACCGGCATAAAGTGGCTGGTCGTGCGTCCTCGTCCGATCACTTCCGTCGGTAGCGGGCTGTTGCCGGGCGATCCCAGCTTTCCGAGCGGGCATACGGCGGCCGCGGTAATCGTATCCGTCATGATACTTCTTACGGTACGCAACTTGGCTCACAAACGTTTTTCGGAGGCTGAGACAGACGGCAGGCGAGTGTTTCTGCGCAGAGCCACGGTGGGAGCGGTGGCGCTCGTTGCGGTGGTTGCCTGCTCGCGTCTGTTGCTCGGACTGCATTATCCGACCGATGTGATCATCTCCGCTGTGGTATGTCCGTTGATTTCGTACACGATTTGGTGCGTATGGGATAAAACAGCCGCATGATGGAATGAAATGCCACGCAGATTATGCCCGGATGACGACAGGTTATTCGGGCTTTTTCATTGCTTTGTCTATGCCACGGCCGATAGAAAAATCCGACAACACTTGAAACTATTGGATTGCAGGAACTATTCGATAAATATATTTGTTTTTTGCATGATTTTATCCATGTTTTCCGTATTGGTTTGCGATTTCCGCCTTTCCGACAATGAAGTCACCCAACTGTTCGCGCTGTAGCAACAGGCAAGGAAACAGAGGAACCAAGGAAGGAAAACGCCATGCTGGAAATCAACATGGATGACGTCATTGCGGTGGTCCAATCCATTGCGCCGCAACTGATTGCCATAGCCGTAGCGCTGGTGCTCGGCATCATCATGACCATCGCGGTCAACAAGAAAACCGTGGCAAACCAAGGCGTACGCAAACTCGTGCATTCTACCGGCTGGATCGTTGTGGCAATCGCGGCAATTACGTCGATTTCCCTGGCACTGACCGGCCCGCTTAACAGCATGCTGACCATGGCCACCGCAACCAAGCATGAGCTGACGCAGGCAACCATCGACAAAACCAATGAACTTGCGGTGAACATCGAACGGGAGGGCATCACCCTGCTGCAGAATAACGATGATATGTTGCCGATGAGCAATGCGAGCAACATCAACGTGTTCGGCTGGGCATCCACCAATCCTATCTACGGAGGCACAGGGTCCGGCGCGTTGTCGGACGCCTACGACACCACGTCGCTGCTTGACGGCCTGCATAACGCGGGCTTTGTCACCAATGAGGAACTAACCAACTTCTATACCGACTATTCCACCACTCGTGGTGTTATCTCCGTGACGTCGGCCGATTGGACGCTTCCCGAACCGGCAGCCGACACGTATACCGATGAACTCATCGACAACGCGAAGGACTTCTCCGACACCGCAATGGTCGTTATTGGCCGTGTAGGCGGCGAAGGTCTTGATTTGCCGACTGACATGAAAGCCGATGACGTGATCTACAACAACAATTCCACGGATTACGAGGACTTCCCGGAAGGCACGCATTATCTGGAACTCAGCCAATCCGAGAAGAATATGATTGATTTGGTCACGGAGAATTTCGAAAACGTCGTATTGGTGTACAACGGCGCCAACGCCTTCGAACTGAACTTCGTAAAGGATTACCCGCAGATCAAATCCGTGCTGTGGGCTCCCCATCCGGGACAGGCGGGATTCGAAGCGCTTGGTGAGGTGCTCTCCGGCGAAACCAATCCGTCCGGACGCACAGCCGATACGTTCCTGACCGACCTGACCGCCAATCCGACGTGGAATAACTTCGGCAATTTCGAATACGACAACGTGGAGGAATTCGAAGTCGAATCCGCCCGCGGCACGCGATTCCCGCACTTCGTGAACTACAACGAAGGCATTTACGTCGGTTATCGGTATTACGAGACCGCCGCCGATGAAGGCCTGATTGATTACGATTCCGTGGTGCAGTATCCGTTCGGCTACGGATTGAGCTACACCGACTTCGACGAAGAGATGGGCGATATCACTTACGACACGTCCTCCGGCAAAATCAGTTTCGACGTGACGGTCACCAACACCGGTAGCGTTGCCGGCAAGGACGTGGTCGAGGTCTATTACAACCCGCCATACACCAACGGCGGCATCGAAAAGGCCAGCGCGAACCTGGTTTCCTTCGAAAAAACGAAGGAACTCAACCCGGGTGAATCCGAAACCATCTCCATCGAATTCGATGACGACGATATGGCGTCGTACGACTATCAAAATGCCGAATCCTATGTGCTGGAATCGGGGGATTACCGTATTTCCGTACGTTCCGACTCGCATAACGTCATCGATGAGAAGACCGTGAACGTGGCTTCGACCATCACCTACGACAGCGAGGACAACACCCATAACGGAGATGCGGTCGTGGCCACCAACGTGTTCGACGACGCGAACGGCGACCTCAACTATCTGAGTCGCGCCGACCACTTCGCCAACGCTCAGGAGGCGCTGTCCGGCCCGGTGGATTACTCCATGTCGGACGAGGACAAGTCCACGTTCTACAACGTCGGCAACTATGATCCGACCGAATTCGACGACGATACCGACGAAATGCCGACTACGGGTGCGAAGAACAGTCTGCGACTCGTTGACTTGCGTGGCGTCGACTACGACGACGATAAGTGGGATCAATTGCTTGACCAGCTCACCTTCGACGACATGGACAACCTCATCGCCAACGCCGGTTATCAGAACGCGGCCATCAAGTCGATCGGCAAAGTGCGACTGTCCGACGTGGATGGTCCGGCTGCGTTGAAGGACAATTTCACCGGTGTCAGCTCCATTGGCCTGCCTTCCAACATCGTGCTCGCCTGCTCCTGGAACAAGGATCTGGCACGTGAATATGGCGAGACCATCGGTGATATGGCCCATGAAATGCAGGTCTCCGGTTGGTATGCGCCATCCGTGAATCTGCATCGTTCGCCATTCGCCGGCCGTAACTTCGAGTACTTCTCCGAAGATCCGGTGCTGACCGGTGACCTCTCCAGCGAGCAGGTGCTTGGCGCCGCCGATCGTGGCGTATATTCCTTCATCAAGCATTTCGCGCTGAACGAGCAGGAAACCCAGCGTAACGGTCAGCTGTGCACCTGGGCCAACGAACAGTCCATCCGCGAATTGTATTTGAAGCCGTTCGAAACCGTGATCAAGGCCGACGGCGACGCCCAGGCCGTGATGGGATCGTTCAACTACATCGGCAACACGTATTCCAGCGCCCACACCGGACTCAACCAAACCGTGCTGCGTGGCGAGTGGGGCTTCAAGGGCTTCGTGGAGACGGACTATTTCTCCGGCGCCAACTACGCCTATCAGACCGCCGACCAAGCCATTCGCGGCGGCACCGACGCGATGCTCGCCACCACCGAAACCACCAACCATGTGACCGACCAGAGTGCCACATCCGTGAAGGCCATGCGTGCGGCCGCACACAACATTCTCTACACGGCGGTCAACAGCTGGCGTTATGCGGACGGTGAGCCGGATGATCCGATGCCGAGCTGGCAGGTGGCTTTGATTGTGGCTGATGTGGCACTTGGCGTGCTGCTGGCCGTGCTTGAGGTAATCGCCATCAAGCGATTCTCGGAACGCCGCAAGGAGGTGAGCGCCAAGTAACAGATTTTGCGGTAGTAATCGCAATAATCCCAATTCCATAACTGGAAAACTGCCCTGGATGGCGTCCGGTCCGTAAATTGCCGGACGCCATCTTTTTATTGATATTCGATGCCGTTCACCGTATGCGATAAGTCGTGAAATATCCAATTGTGCGCCCAATCCGACAGGTTGTGTAATAGGCGCCTGATGGCGATTGGAAGGCTGGTTCAATCAGACTAGCGGCGAATCCTTGCATGCGGTGATGCATGGGGATTCACAAGTTAGTGCAAGGGAGAACCAATGGAACTCGAAGAACTTTCGGTTGTTGAGAAAGCTGCGATGCTCTCCGGTGGGTCTGAATGGGATTCGCGAGGTAACGATAATGCCGGCATTCCCAGTTTCGTGATGAGCGACGGCCCCCACGGTGTACGCCGTCAGCTCGGCGAAGGCGACCACCTTGGTATCGGAGCGTCCAAGCCGGCCACCTGCTTCCCGACTGCGGGAACCGTGGCGAATTCCTGGGATCCGGAGCTTGCGGAAGAAATGGGCGAGGCGCTCGGCAAGGAGGCCCACGATCTCGATGTGAACGTGCTGCTCGGCCCTGGTCTGAACATCAAGCGCAATCCGCTGTGCGGCCGTAACTTCGAATACTATTCCGAAGATCCTATTGTTGCCGGTCGTATGGCTGCAGGCCTGATCCGTGGTATTCAGAGCAACGGCATTTCCGCGTGCCCGAAGCATTTCGCGGTGAACAGCCAGGAACTCCGCCGCCAGGCCAGCAACTCCGTCGTCGACGAGCGCACCATGCGCGAGCTGTATCTCACCGGTTTCGAAATCGTGGTGCGTGAATCGCATCCGATGACCATCATGACCTCCTACAACGAGATCAACGGCGTCTACGCACACGAAAACAAGCATCTGCTGCAGGAGATTCTGCGTGACGAATGGGGCTTCGACGGCATGGTCGTCTCCGATTGGGGCGGCTCCAATTCCGCGGTCGCGGCAGTCAAGGCCGGTGGCTCCCTGGAGATGCCGTCTCCGGGCTTCACTTCCGTAAGAGAGCTGGAAGGCGCGGTCAAGGCCGGAACTTTGGCCGAAGCGGATCTCAACGCACGTGCGGCGGAAGTCGCCAAAATCGCGGAGCAGACCAAGCTCATCGGTGTCGGACGCGACGATCTGCTCACCGACGAAATTGCGGCGGAGCATCATAACGTCGCCCGCAAGGTGGCGGAAGGCGCCAGCGTGCTGCTCAAGAATAACGGTGCGACCCTGCCGCTCAAGCACGGCACCCGTGTTGCCGTGGTCGGCGATATGGCGGCGACCGCACGCTATCAGGGCTCCGGCTCCTCCAAGGTCAACGCGACCAAGGAAGAGAATATTCTTGAGGAGATCAAGAACGCCGAAGGCCTGGAACTGATCGGCTATGAGCAGGGCTACGACCGTCAAGGCAAGGCAGACCGCGTGCTGGTGGAAGATGCCGTGGCACTGGCCGGCAAGAGCAGCGTCGATGTTGTGGTGGCCGTGGTCGGTCTCGACGAGCGCAGCGAATCCGAAGGCCTTGATCGTTCCACAATGGCCATTCCGCAGGTGCAGAACGATCTGGTCGAAGCGCTCAAGGGTGCTGGCAAGCCGATCGTGATCGTGCTTGTTGCGGGTTCTCCGGTGGAATTGCCGTGGCTCGATGATGTTGATGCGGTGCTGTATGTGGGACTTTCCGGACAGGCCGGCGCCTCCGCGACCGTACGTACGCTGACCGGCGAAGTCAATCCGTCCGGCCATCTGGCCGAAACCTGGCCGTTGCGTTATGAGGATTGCCCGAGCTCCGGATGGTACCCGGCGATTGGCCGTGACGCGATCTACCGTGAAGGCCCGTTCGTCGGCTACCGTTATTACGAGACCGCCGGCGTTGCCGTACGTTTCCCGTTCGGTTACGGTCTGAGCTATTCCAGCTTCACCTACAGTTCCATCAAGGCCACCGAAGATGGCGTGGATGTGGTTGTTGCCAACGATTCGGATGTTGCCGGCGCTACCGTCGTGCAACTGTACGTGCGTGGCCCGCGCAACGGCGTGCTGCGCCCTGATCGCGAGCTCAAGGGTTTTGCCAAGGTGCAGCTGGCTGCGCATGAAAGCAAGACTGTGCATATCGCCTTCGACCGTTACACATTCCGCCATTTCGATACGGCAAGCAACGAATGGAAGACCGAATCCGGCGAATGGACGCTGCTCGTTGGCGACAATGCGGAGAATCTGCCGCTTTCCGTCAAGCACACCGTTGCTGGCGATATGAAGGCGACCCCGGCCGATCCGGCGCTCGGCAACTATCTTAAGGGCCATGTCAAGGAAGTGACCGACGCCGAAATGGCCGTGCTGTTCGGCCATGAAGTACTGGCACCGGGCAAGCCGGTGACGTTCGACGTGAACGATCCGATTATGTCTTGGGTTGATTCCAAGGGATTCGCCGCGCGCACCGTGGCCAAGACCCTGACCAACCGCGAAGCGAAGATTCGTGAAAAAACCGGCTCTCCCGATCTCAACACTCTATTCATCCTGAACATGCCGCCGCGTGCCATGAGCAAGATGACCCAAGGAATGGTCGACTCCGCGATGGTCGACGCAATCGTCAAAATCGCCAACGGCCACACCTTCCGCGGACTGGGCGGCGTCATCGCCGGCTTCTTCCGTAATCAATCCGCAAACAAGCGCACTGCAAAGGAGCTGAGCAATGACTGACAACGCCAAAGCGACCAAGGAAGTCGGACCGATCCGCAAGTGGATCAATGATCACCCGAATATCTGGGAGTTCATCCTGTTCAACGTTCTGTCGAACATCTCCACCATCACCCGTTTCGTGGTGACGTGGATCGGCACGGCCATCTTTATCAGTGGCATGGGTCTGACTCAGCCGTTCCATTTCCTGATCTTCAACTACGATACCCAGGGCAATGGTCTTGGCGGCTTCCTGACCTTCCTGCTTGCCGAGGTGCTTGCGCAGGTGGTGAACTTCTTCGTACAGATGAAGTGGGTGTTCAAGTCGGATTCCAGCTTCAAGGACGCCGCTTGGAAGTACGTGATTCTCGCGGTGATCATCGTGGTCGTGAACCTCGTGCTGCCGGGCTACGTGACCGGTCTGTGCCAGGGTTGGGGCATGAACGCAGGCATTGCGAGCACTATCGCTTCCGTGGTCAACACCGTGCTCGCCGTGGTGGTGAGCTACCCGATACTCAAGTTCTGGGTCATGCCGAAGAACAAGGAGGCTGCCAAGTAAGCGATTTTCCCTCAAACGTTTCCGGCGGGTGCAGCCTTTCTCGTCTTCAGTGAGAGCCCGCCGGAACGGACTTCATTTCTTCTCTTCTCTTTTCCTTTTCCCGCCCGGGTTCCCTTTTCCCCGAGCGGGTTTTCTTATGCGGTGTCACTATTGGAAGAACATCGTCTCCGCATCCACCAGTCCGGCGGCGTCAGCGATTCCTCTCCGCAAAATCACGCATGCGACGCAACCCCTCGCGCAACTCATCCGCATCCCCGGCATACGATAACCGCACAAAACCGCGTCCCTCCTCGCCGAATGCCTCACCGGGCACCACGGCGACGTGCTTTTCCTGCAGCAGTCCAATGGAGAAATCGTCGGAATCCAAACCGGTGGCCCGCACGTCGACGAATGCGTAGAATGCGCCTTCCGGCTCGATCAGACTGAGTTTGGAACAACCGGCCAGCTCGTCAACGACGATCTGACGTTTGACGAGATACTCCCGACGCATGTCTTCGACCAGTTCCTGAGGTCCGGTTAGTGCGGCCACGCCGGCGTACTGAGACACCGAATTGACGGAAGAATGCACCATTTCCGCGATTTTGCCGGTCTGCTCGATGACGCATGTAGGGGCCAGAAGATAACCGATGCGCCATCCGGTCATGGTGTACGTTTTGGACAGGCTTTCGACGACGATGGTGCGTTCCTTCATACCCGGTACCGCCGCAATGGATGGTGCGGTGGCAGATCGGCCATCCTCTTCGCCGCTGTAGACGATTGAATGGTAGACTTCGTCGGAAATCGCCCAGATATTGTGCTTCTTGCAGACTTCGGCAATCTGCGCCAGTTCTTCGGCTGTGGTGACGGCTCCGCTCGGATTGCCGGGCGAGTTGATGATGATGGCGCATGTTCGGTCGGTCACGGCCGCCTCTATGTCGGCGGCATTGAGGTGCATGCCGTTTTCCGGACGTAGCGCGACGGGAACGGTTACTCCTCCGCACATCATGATGGACGATTTATATGATGCGAAATAGGGTGAGGGCACAATCACTTCGTCACCGGGGGACACCACCGTGTTGATGGCCAGGAACAGGCCGATGGTGGCGCCGTCCACGACTTGGATTTCGGTTTCCGGATTGTAGTCAAGCCCTTTTACGCGGCGCGAATAGTCCGCCGCGGCCTTACGGAATTCTGAAATGCCGAGAATATTGCTGTAACGGGTCTTGCCTTCCTGCGCGGCCAAGGCAGCGGCCTCCACGACATGGGAAGCGGCCGTTCTACTGGGCTCGCCCACGCATAGTGAGATCACATCGGCGATTTCAACCACACGGTCGAACACATCGCGGATACCGGAACGCGGCACGGCCCGTACGTTCTCCGAAATCGGCATCATCACATCGTCTCCCATGAAACACCTCTCTTCTGCATCTGGAAAACATCGATACGAAAGAGCTATCACCGAATTGCTATCGGGAAAATCCGAATATGACGAAAGGGTTTCCGATTCGGGGAATTTCATTGCGTGGAGGTTACCGATGCGCGTAGTCTGAGGTTTTGCGCGGCATGGGATTCGCAAGATATGGAATGATGCGATCGCTGCGCTGGCCAGCCTACGGAGAGAAAAGAACTGACGGAGATTCATGGAAAAGCGAGAGACGGGATCGGCGGTGAATAACACGGTTGATGACATCATCAAACGTGTGGATCGCACCAAAGAAACGAAACTGCTGCGTCGCATTGTGGCATTGGTGGCCGTCGGTATGCTGCTCGACGGTATCGACATATATATGGCCAGCACCGTGGCCAGCAGCTCGCTGGCATCAAACTGGTCTACGATTCAGCAGAACTCCTATTTCCTGTCCGCGGGTTTCGCTGGCCTCCTCGTCGGTTCGCTTTTAGCTGGTTTCATCGGCGATTTCAAAGGACGCCACGTGGCATACCAATTGAACTTGCTGTTGTTCGGAGGATTTACCTTAATTGGAGCCTTCGCACCTAATATGACGTTTCTGACCGTATGCAGGTTTGGTGCGGGCATCGGTCTCGGAGCTGAAATCGTCACCGGATACGCGATGGTCAACGAATTCGCGCCTGCGAGAATCCGTGGACGATTGTGCGCCATCATTTCGTTGCTGGCCAATAGCGCGGCTCCGGTGACCATGCTGTTATGTGCATGGATTATCCCAAGGTTTACTTGGCGTCCGATGTTCGTGGCGATCGGAGTGCTTGCGGGCATTCTTTGGTACTTGCGCCGTGATATCCCGGAATCTCCGCGATGGCTTGCGGTGCATGGCCGTTACGATGAGGCCGACGAGGTCGTGCGCAGGCTCGAAGCCAACGGTATTGACGAGACGCCGGTGGAATTGTCCTCCGAGAACGCCCGGTTCCGTTCCATTTGGCTGTGCTTGTTTGTGGCCCTGATTGCGGTTGGCGCCACGAATGTTTGCCAATACACGTTCACTTCGTGGGTGCCGACATTGCTTGTCAAGAAGGGCATCGACTTGAGCGGCACATTATGGCTCAGCACGTTGATGCTGCTCGGAGCGCCGGTGGGTTGCGTGTTAAGCGCGTTCCTGGTTGATCGGCTTGGCCGCAAAAAGGTCATCGTGCCCGCGTTCTTGGCAACTGCCGTATTCGGCCTGTTGTATGCCGCGCAAACTCGGCAGGCTTTGGCCGTTGCGGTCGGATTCGCGCTGACCACGGCCCTGTATGTTACGTTCTGCGCTGTCATAGCCGTGTACACGCCGGAACTGTTCCCGACCAAGGTACGTTTCCGTTGCGTGGGAGTGGCGAACGCGTTTGCGAAGTTGCTGACGGTACTGATGCCGATGATCGTCAGCTGGATGCTGACCACCTTGGGATCCACGTCGATTTTCATTGCAATCAGCGTCACCGCCGCAATAGCCGCCATTGTTGTGGCGGTGTTCGGAAAGGAAACCGGTGGCAAGTCGGTCGGCTGATTGCAAGATCGTAAGTGGTTCCGACTAGTGACGGTACTGGTGACGGTACTAGTGACGGTACGGCAATCGAGGAAATGAAACGAACGAAGGAAGCAAACACGGCAGGACTTCGGTGAGGCACGGCGGTGTGGACTGCGGGAGATGCAGAAAATGAACATGAAAACAGCGGGATCGGTGAAAATGACGGAATCTTCAACAACAGCGGGATCTTCAACAACCGTGGGAATTTCAACAAGCGCGGAATCGCAAGAACAATCCAACAAAGCCGGACGATCGCAGAAGCCGCTAATCGGCAGGCTTCCGGCGCTGATTGCGGCGGTAATCGTCGTTGGAGCCGCGATCGGCGTGTGTGCGGGACTCCTCACACTCATGCTGTACGGCATCGAGCATGTTGCGCTCGGTTATGTGGAAAACACGCATGAATCCGGTCCGTTCAACGTGCCGGCCGTTCGTCGTGCGATTTCTGTCACCGCAGGTGCCGCAATCGCTGCCATCATCTGGTGGCTGTTGCGTACGCGCAGCACGAAAGTACCATCCGTCAAAAAAGCCGTGAACGGTGATGAAATGCCGATTTGGCAGACTGTCGTGCACGTGCTGTTGCAGATCTTCATCGTCGGTACGGGCATGTCGATTGGTCGGGAGGTCGCTCCTCGTGAACTTGGCGCCATGTTCGGCCAGCGTTTCGCCTGTTGGGTGCGTCTTGACGCGAAAGATACCCGTATGCTGGTGGCCATCACCGCGGCGGCGGGCTTGGCTGGCGTATATAACGCGCCTCTCGCCGGAACGTTTTTCGCCGTGGAGATTCTGCTCACCGATGTGACTCTTGAAACGGTCTCCCTTGCATTCGCCTGTTCCGCGCTCGCCTCATGGGTGGCGTCGCTCGTCAAAGGCACGCATACGTTCTATGTTCTTGACAAGGCCGATGGGTTGTTCACGCCGGACTACATGGTGTTCGCGCTTATTGCGGGATTGATTCTGGGTGCTGCCGGAGCATTGTTCCGTCGCGGTTCGCAGTGGGCCGAGAAAAACAAGCCGACCGGCAACGCGATTCTGTGGATGTTGCCGCTGGCGGGTCTGATTACCGGCGTGGTTGCGATTTTCGTGCCGCAGGTCATGGGCAATGGTCGTGCCACGGCGCAGTTGAGCTTCTCCAGCAATGCCGATTTGGCCGTCATTCCGATTCTGCTGCTGTCTTTTGTGGCCAAAGCGATTGTCACGTTGCTGACGATTCGCGCCGGCGCTTCCGGAGGCGTATTGCAACCGGGTATTGCGCTGGGTGCTTCCGGCGGTGCGGTGCTTGGCATCCTATGGATGCAGATGTTCCATACGAATTCGATCGGCATGTATGCGCTACTGGGCGCGTGCGCATTGCTGGCGGCCTCGCAGCAGGCTCCGCTGATGGCCATTTGCCTGGTGATGGAGCTTGCAGACGCTCCGATCAACCTGTTCGTGCCTATCGGATTCGCAGTGGCCGTCAGCGCCTTGACCGCATCGTTGCTGGCTAAACCGCTCGCCGGAATCAATTTTGCCGGGCTACGGCGGTCGTGAATGCGTCGGTCGTGAATACGGCAGTTGCGGCCGCAACTGCTATGACCACAATCGTTACGATTACATAGCTAAAATGCCGGTCTGCCGCGGAATCAGCGCGGTCAACACGAACCAGTGGTCTTCGGTGCGGATTGTCACTTCGCCTCCATACTGCTGTACGATATGGCGAATCGATTTCACACCGAAACCATGCCGATGTTTATTATCGTGCTTTGTGGTGCGGAGGTTGCCTTCGGCGTCTTTCTTCAACGTGGAATCGTAATAGTTCTCCACGCGCATGACGATGAACTGGTTCTGCTCATACAGTGCGAGTTTGATCAGGCGCTGATCCTCATTCGGCAGTTTCGAAGTCGCCTCGATCGCATTGTCGAGCGCGTTGCCGAACAGCGACGCGATGTCCATCGACGTCATGTTGTTCAGCAGAGAACCGTCAGCGACGGCGGTGAACGTGATTCCACGGTCTGCGCAGGTGCGCTCCTTCGTGGTCAGAATGACGTCCAGCACGGGATTGCCGGTATGCTGCTGCACGCTGTAACGCTGCACCGACTTTTCCAGCTGTTCGAAGCCGGCTTCCACATGTTCCGGATCCACTTGCGCGCGCAATGCCACGATCTGATGCTTCAAATCGTGCGCAAGGCGGCCCAACGATTCTATGTTCTCCTTCGACTGCAGATATTCCTGATGCTGGCTTTCCAATTGCGCGTTGATGGAAGCGAGTTCCGAGTTCGCTTTCATGCGCCGCGCCTGCTCCTGCTGCGCGTACAGAATCGCGAATCCGCAGAAATCAACCAACGTGCGTATGTAGAAGATTTCCTGACTGGCAGTACCGGAAAAGGGGGTATTCGTCGAAACGAAACTCAGGTTGCTCATGGCAAACGTGACGAGGGTGATCGCAACCGTAACCATTGCGGCGGAAGCCGTCGGCAAAGACGGAATGGTCTGACTGAAATTATCATGCTCGACAAACCATGCGAAGGCAAAGCACAGCGCATACGTGACGATCAGCGAAATTATCGCGCACCAATCGTAATGAAGGGTGCCGTTGCGCATGCCTGTGAACGTGACCATCTGCCAATGCAGAGAAGCGACCAATTCCGCCAAAACGAATGCGCGTGCCGTGACGTACAGACTCTCGCGTTTCCCGGCGCCGGTGCCGAACAGAATCGTCGCATACATTTCGCCGAATGCCAGCAGCATGCCGATAATCCAAAACCAAAGCGGCATCAAACCATCGAAATACTGCACGGCAACCAGCATGATAAGACTGCCGACGCTCACGGAAATCGTGCGTTTCAGTGGTACTCTGCGGTAAATCGACGCAATATATACCAAGCAGGCCAGCCATTCGCAGATGGCCGTATATGAGCGGGGAATGTCCGGAAGGGTGCTGGTGATCGAAGCTGTCAACTCGCTTTGCGGCATCACGTCGGTTATGTGTGCGGCGGAAAGGAAAGCGGAAATCACTTTCCGCCTCCCATATAGTCGGTCAGCGCGGTAAGGAACGCTTTTTTACGGGGACGGCTCACGCGCAGTTTCTCGCCGTTCGACATTACGCAATCCTGGTCCACAACACCGGAAATATGCTTGAGATTGACCAGATAGCAGGAGTTCGAGCGGAAGAAACTGTAGTCGGCAAGCTTCGTTTCCATGTCTTTCAACGTGCCGTTGATTGACAGTTTGCCTTCCAGCGTGTGAATTACGATGGTGTGGCGGATCGATTCGAAATAGAGGATGTCGGAAAGGTCCAGACGCATCTGGCCCCCGCCTGTTTCGATAAGCATGGAATCACCTTCGTTGCGGCGGACCATGTCGATCGATTTCTTCAGTTCTTGTGAGAACGCGAACCATGGCACAGGTTTGAGCAGGTAGGAGAGAGCTCGCACTTCGTAGCCGCTGATGGCGTACTGCGGCGCTGCGGTGATGAACACGATCACCACTTTCTCATCGCGCTCGCGGATGCGACGTGCCGCGTCCATGCCGTCCATTTCCTTCATTTCGATGTCAAGAAGAAGGATGTCGTAGGAGGGGGTATACCTCTCTACGATTCGTGCGCCGTCGTCGAATACGGAGACAGTGAACTGTTCATTATTCTCGTTTTGATAACGATTCAGATAGTCAAGTACGAGCTGGCAGCTGGCGGGGTCATCTTCGACCACGCCGATTCGTATACTGCGCATGCCTGAACCTCCCCGTTTGGCTTTTTTGCTGTATCCATTGTTCCGTATCAGGTAGATAAAAGTGGTATTGGCACGTTGAAACGCCTGCTGTTCCCCCTATGTAAGACGGGTGTTAGCGCACACATGAATCGCGGCCGTGTTGACGGGATGAGTTTTGTGTGTATCATGGAACGTGGCTCAACGAAGAGATCTTCGCTAAACCAAAAGAAATATAAATTAATGCTTTGTGGCGCAGTTTTGTCGAAGTAGTGAGCTGCGTGACTGGGCACGGAAAAAGTAATCCCTTTACAACGGATCGTGAGGCACGTACCTGCCTCTGAAAGGATGACAATCATGGCAGAAGTCGTATTCGACCATGTTACTCGTATCTACCCGGGCAACGATAAGCCGTCGGTGGATGATCTGAATATGGATATCAAGGACGGCGAGTTCCTGGTGCTGGTTGGCCCGTCTGGCTGCGGTAAGTCCACCACCCTGCGCATGCTCGCTGGCCTGGAAGAGGTCAACAAGGGCCGTATCCTCATTGGTGGCAAGGACGTCACCACGATGCAGCCGAAGGACCGCGACATCGCAATGGTGTTCCAGAACTACGCTCTGTATCCGCACATGACCGTCGCCGACAACATGGGTTTCGCTCTGAAGATTGCAGGCACCCCGAAGGAAGAGATTCGCAAGCGCGTCGAGAAGGCCGCTGAGATCCTCGACCTGACCGAGTATCTGGATCGTAAGCCGAAGGCTCTGTCCGGTGGTCAGCGTCAGCGCGTGGCCATGGGCCGTGCAATCGTTCGTGAGCCGAAGGTCTTCCTCATGGATGAGCCGCTGTCCAACCTCGACGCCAAGCTCCGTGTGCAGACCCGTACTCAGATCGCCGCTCTGCAGCGTCAGCTGGGTGTCACCACCCTGTACGTGACCCACGATCAGACCGAAGCTCTGACCATGGGCGATCGTATCGCCGTCATCAAGCTCGGCATCCTGCAGCAGGTCGGCGCCCCGACCGAGCTGTATGATCGCCCGGCCAACGTCTTCGTCGCTGGCTTCATCGGCTCTCCGTCAATGAACATCAACACCCACCCGGTGGTCAACGGCAAGGCAAAGATCGGCGAGGACACCGTGGATCTGCCGGCTGAGGCCGTCAAGAAGCTGACCGCTGAAGATGGCGGCCAGATTGTGGTCGGCTTCCGTCCGGAAGACGCTTCCCTGGCTGCTCCGGATGATCCGAACGCCTTCTCCCTCAAGGTCATGAACGTTGAGGATCTGGGCTCCGACGGCTACATCTACGGCAACATCATCACCGATGACTCCGCTGCTGAGGCATCCACCATGATGTCCGACCAGAACAAGCTCACCACGATTCGTGTGAATCCGCGTGCTCTTCCGAAGGTCGGCGATACCGTTAAGATCAAGATCGACCCGTCCAAGATGCACCTGTTCGCTCCGTCGACCGAGCTGCGTCTGAACTAAGGCGATACGAGTAACCAACCAGTCGTTGCTGTAAGGCACGGTTGGGTGGCTGAATAAAACTTGGCGGAGATGCTAGTCTCCGTCAACCATTAAACGAGACATTCTCTTCCTCTCTTATTGTCTCGTTGGAGGGGCTCTGCGTAGATGCGGGGCCCCTCTTTTATTCCGTAAGTTTGCTGCTGTGTTGTTTCCTGCTGCGATTTGTGGCGTTTTGGGAATACTGCGGCCCGCTTGGTATTCCCGCCGATGCGATTGGTGTTGGTTTCCGTCGGTATGGGGATGGTGCGGTCCGTCCAGTATTCCCATGCCGACACGTTGGGTTCTGTCTCCGTTGGTTTGGGGATAGTGTCGCCTGCCCGTTGTTCCCGTACGTACGCAACTGGCTTGGTTTGCGTTGGTATGGGGATGCTGTGTGGCTGGCAGTATCCCCATACCGATGTATTGGGTGCTGTTTGCGATGGTTTGGGGATACTGCGAGGCCGTCGGTGTTCCCGTGCCGACGCGTGCGCGGGCGGCTTGCGTGCTCGGGCACGCGAAAAGGGGTCCCGTGGCCGTGGACCATGGGACCCCTTTGCGG
>CAVEVJ010000281.1:0-3850 GCA_963619075.1 Acidaminococcaceae bacterium | reverse complement strand
GGGTGGCGTCGTCCTGCTTTTCGATCTCGACTTCGCCGGTGGAGAGGTTGCGCTGGAAGTTGGAGGAGTCGTCCACGGCGTTCCACAGGCACCATTCCACGGATGCGGTCGCATCGATGACCACCGGCTTGTCGGTGGTGTTGGTCAGGTCGAGTCGGTTGATTTCGGCGTTGGTTTTGAGCGGAACGAACGCGGTCAGCTTCGATTCGATGCCGTTGCGCGACGCTTCGAACACGGTGTAGCCGATGCCTTGACGGCACTTGTAGGAGTCGAGCGGCGTCTTGCACGGCAGGAAGGTGGGCGACCAGGTATCGACCGGCTTGGCGTCGGTCGCGTTGGAGTCCATCAGGCTCAGATAGTAGTTGCGTGCGCCGTTATCTCCCGGAACGTTGTTGTAACGGTAGCGGGTGATGCGGCGCAGCTTGGCGTCCTTGTAGAAGGAGTAGCCGCCGCCGGTGTTGGAGATCAGGGAGAAGAAGTCTTCGTTGCCGAGATAATTGATCCATGGCAGCGGGGTCGCTGGGGTTTCGATCACGTATTCGCGGGCGGCGTCATCGAAATGGCCGTACTTCATTCGGAATTCCTTTCAACTGCTTCGTTGAGGCTTCTGACTGCGGTATGGCGTACGTGTGGCGGTGTTGCGCGTGGCCGCGGCCAGTATTCGTTGGTTATTACGTTTCCCTATAAGGATACCACGCTATTTATAACTTTATAAATAAGCGATTCGTCCGTGTTGCGTAGGGTTGTTTCGCGGCTCATTCCAACGCCTAAGAGCCGGAATGGGCCACGAAATACTGTTCATGCTCCCAATGCTCGTACGGGAATGACGTAGATACCGTCCTCGCGCTGGTAGGCGAAATCGCCCACTCCTATCAGAACTGCCAGAAATTCCGGGGCTTTGGCTCGTGCCTGAGGATTTTTCAGCAGTTTGTTTTTCAACCTATTGAGATTCGCCGCGGCTTGGTCCACCTTGTGCCATTCCGTCCCCGTTTCACAACGCTTCAAGAAAATCCGAATTTTACACAAGGGAAAATCCGAATCTGCGGAGAGGGAAAATCCGAATCGTCGGTGTCGGCGGGAAGATGCGGTGGAAGACGTGGCGGTATGTGCGACGGAAACAGGTACGGGTAAACAGCTGCAGTGAAAGCAAGCGTTAAATGGCCGAAGGTAGAGTGAAAGGCGAGAGTTACAACGCTACGAAAGGAATCAATATGGCAGAGGAAACGGCCATAATGAAAGCGAAACCGGTGGATGGCGGTCTCAACGCCAAAACACGCGCATTGTTCGATGCGCTGCACCGCGCGACAGGCGAATTCGCCATGTTCGGCCACCAAAACGAGACCAGCAACGTGATCGGTGACAACACGGACTCCGACGTGCATGCGGTGACCGGCTCCTATCCGGCGGTATGGGGCAACGATCTGGGAGGCGTCGAGCTGGACCACAACCGCAACCTCGATGGATTCGGCTCCGAAGCCATCCGCAACGAAATGCTCCGCGCCTTCAACATGGGCGCCGTCAACACGTTGAGCTGGCATTCCGCCAATCCGCTCACCCTCGGCGGATATGGCCACAATATGGCGGAAGGCACCGTCAAAGCGGTATTGCCGGGCGGTGAAGCCCACGAGAAGTTCCTCGGTTGGCTCGACCGCATCGCCGCGGCGCTCACCACCATCACCGACGCAGACGGCGAGCCGATTCCCATCATCTTCCGCCCATTCCACGAACACACCGGCGACTGGTTCTGGTGGTGCACCGGCTCTCCCGCACGGCCCACCGACACCACGCCCGAACAATTCGTGGCTCTGTGGCGCATGACCGTCGAATATCTGCGCGACGAAAAACAGGTGCACAACGTGCTGTACGCCTACTCGCCCGACCGTAGCCGCATCGACATGAGCACGCCGGAATCCATGGAAGCCGGCTACCTGTACGCCTATCCGGGCGATGAATACGTCGACGTTCTCGGCTTCGACGACTATTGGGACATCGCCCCCGCCGAGAAAAACGCGGAAGACCCGCAGTCCCGCCATACCGACCTAATCGCAATGCTCACATTGGTCGGAAGGCTCGGCGAAGAACGCGGCAAACTGGCCGCGGCCACGGAAGTCGGCTCTCCGGGAATCTTCGCCGATTCGTACGTCGCCAAAAACGATTCTTCCGAAAGTAATCCGACACTGCCTGAAAGCGCATCACCAGACATCACATTGCCGGATTCGCCGTGGACGAAGTATCTGCTGACCGCCGCGCTCGCCAACAATCACACCCGTCGTGCATTGTGGTATCTTCCGTGGCGCAACGATCCGGACGCGGCCGGTACCGGCGCATACGGCACGCCCGTGAAAGGCTCGCGATACGCCGATGACTTCCATCGATTCGTCCGCCACGATTTCATGCGTCTCGCCGACACGCTGCCGGCGCTATACGAGTGAGCCCATACGAAAGTGATCCGCTGATTCTTCTGCTGTGGCATGATTGACACAGCAGAAGAATCTTCATAAGGCACGGCCTTGAGATACTGGGGGCATGGAAAACATGAACGCGCAATCAACACAGGAAACGGCCGAATTCGAGGACGAGACGACCGGCAATGTACAAAACGCTTCCGCAGGAGCGCTCGACGCGCTGGTGGACGGCGTCGATATTCCACGAGGAACGGTGATCCTCGCAGCAACGCCGATCGGCAACACCGCCGATTCCTCCGCCCGCCTGATCGCGCTCATGGAACGCGCCGACATCGTCGCCGCCGAAGACACCCGACGCTTGTACGCGCTCGCCAACCGTCTCGGCGTGCACGTGAACGGGCGTGTGGTGGCCTACCACGACCATAACGAGCGAGACAAATCCGATGGTCTGCTTGACCAGGTCGAGACTGGATCCACCGTGCTTGTGGTTTCCGATGCGGGCATGCCGACCATTAACGATCCGGGATTGGCGATTGTGCGCCGGGCCATCGAACGCGGTCTGCCGGTCACCTGCGCGCCCGGGCCTTCGGCCGTGCTGGATGCGCTCGCATTGTCCGGCCTGCCGACCGATCGTTTCTGTTATGAGGGATTCCTGCCTCGCAAGCATTCCGAACGCGTGCAGCATTTGCGCGCATTGCAGTCGGAGCGTCGCACGATCGTGTTCTATGAGACCCTGCATCGCATCGACGATTCCATGGCCGATTTGCTGGAGGTGCTCGGTCCGAACCGTCGTATGGCGCTGTGCCGCGAGCTGACCAAGGACTACGAGCAGATTCGTCGTGGAACCATCGCACAGATTCGTCAGAGCGTCACCGATGATCCGCCCCGCGGTGAAATGGTGTTGGTCATCGCCGGCGCTTCCGAGGAGGAGGCAGATGCGGCTGCTCCGGCAACGTTGTCCATCGAGGATTTGGCGGTGCTGTCGATTGACCGCGCGAAAGAGAGCGAGTTGCGCATCAAGGACGCCATTTCGCAGGTTGTGGCAGAGCATCCGCTCGCCGATGGCTCGCTTGCCAATCGCAAGCAGGTATACAACGCTGTGCTTGCCATGAAGGATTGACGGGCGTGGAACTCTACATCGTTTTCCTCATCTTCCGGGTTTCCTAGGTTTCCCGCGTTTCCTGTGTTTCCAACGATTCCAGCAGAATCTGCAGTGCTTCGCCGACTCCAGGGCCGCCCGCCTGCGCAAGATATTCCATCATTGCCGGGCTTGCTGCCGGATTGGCGACCAACCATCGCCGGAGTTGTGGGGCGTGTTCGGCTATGTGCCACAACACTTGCTGCGGTGTTCGCGGATCGCAAGCCAGCAGAGGCGTCAATTCGATTGGTGGGGGAGGTGGATCCATCAGGGCACGTGGACGTGGCGCGGGATCGTACTTTGGGGG
>CAVEVJ010000280.1:0-2962 GCA_963619075.1 Acidaminococcaceae bacterium | reverse complement strand
GACGACGTGTATCATATCGACAAACCCCAGTTCGACGTGCCGTTCGTGTGCGGTGCGAAGAATCTGGGTGAGGCGCTGCGCCGTGTGGCTGAGGGCGCGTCCATGATTCGTACCAAAGGCGAGCCGGGCACGGGAGACGTGATTCAGGCCGTGCGCCACATGCGTACCATGAACAAGCAGATCCGCGAGCTGGTCTCGTTGCGCGAGGACGAGGTGTTCGAAGCCGCCAAGCAGCTTGCCGTGCCGTACGAGCTGGCCAAGTATGTGCATGATAACGGCCGACTGCCGGTCGTCAACTTCGCGGCCGGTGGCGTGGCCACTCCGGCGGATGCGGCCCTCATGATGGAGTTGGGCGCGGAAGGTGTGTTCGTCGGATCTGGAATCTTCAAATCGGGTGATCCGGCCAAACGTGCCGCCGCAATCGTGCAAGCCACGGCAAATTGGCGTGATTCCGACCTTCTTGCACGCCTTTCCGAAAATCTGGGCGAAGCCATGGTTGGGATCAACGAGGATGAGATCGAAACCATCATGGCCGCTAGGGGTGAGTGATTTTCGGAGCTGGGCATCCGTCATGCTGAACGGGTGTAGTGGGCTGGAGTCGTGGGATTGCCGGCTCCGGCCTATATATAAGGAGAATCGATGGTCGTAGCCGTTGAATATATCGCAAAGGAAGAGTCGGCTGATGTGGCCGTGGGTGCTGAATCCGCCCGACATGGCGTGACCGGCATCCTCGCGGTGCAAGGTGCGTTCGCCGAACATGCCGCCATGCTGGACCGTCTTGGTGCGCCGTGGAAGTTGTTGCGTGCGGCCGAGGATTTCGACGATTCCATAAATCGTGTGATTCTGCCCGGCGGAGAGAGCACCACGCAGGGAAAATTGTTGCATTCGACTGGCCTGTTTGAGCCGATCGCCGCGCATATTGCCACTGGCAAGCCGGTGTTTGGCACTTGCGCCGGCATGATTCTGCTGGCTCGCAAGCTTGACAACGATGAGAACGTCTACTTCGGCGCGCTTGATGCCGTTGTTCGGCGTAACGCATACGGTCGACAGCTTGGTTCGTTCGCTGCCGCCGCCGATTTTGGAAGTGCTGTTCCCGGGGCGGGCGTGGTGATTGAGCCGGGTGAGCATGTTGGCCGGGTTGTTTCATCCGACGTTATGCTCAAGGATTTCCCGCTCGTGTTCATCCGCGGTCCGTTTGTTGTGGAAGTCGGATCCGCGGCTACGGTTGAGGCGTCGGTGGACGGTAATGTGGTCGGTTTGCGTCAAGGCAATATTCTCGCCACCGCGTTCCATCCTGAGCTTACCGACGATACCCGCATCCACGAGTTGTTCCTGGCGCTCTGACGGCGCGGGCGGGCCGTAGTCCATGTGAGTTGGAGCTGGCTTGCATCGGCTTGGCTGTGCATGGGTGATTACGCATGGACGAGGGGCTGAGTCGGCGGATTCTCGGCCACAAGTCGCAGATAGAGGCGTTTTTGCGACTTGTGGTTGGAAAATGGGCTAGATGGGGATTCCTGTAAATTTAAAATCCGCCATTTTCCAACGATTTTGGGATTCGCTGTTTTGATTGAGAGTCGAGTTGGGAGCCACTACTGCAAATTATGCCCGTATCTCCTGCTTGTGGTACGCCCCCTTGTGATTGATGACTTCATGTGGACTGTTTGACGTGCGTATATCCCATGTGCGTTCCCGTGCGGTCGAGTGGTTTTCGGCGAGGTCTGGATAAGAGCGGTCCCTTGTGGCAGAATGCGGTGAATTTCCTTGAAAAAACATCCCCGACAATCCGCAAAGTTGTCCACATCTTTCCTGCTGGAATGAGTTATCCACAATGGCGGGCCAAAATCGCTTCCTCCGACCACAACCCCCGGTTCGGCTGGCGCAATCATGGATTGCCGTTTTACCGTCGTCGTATGAACGAGCAAAACAATTACAAGCCCATTGCGGCGCAATATCTGAGTGAGGGCCAACGGCAGGTTTGGAGTGCATGCCGCATGCTGAAGGACGGCGGCCGTTTATATGGCGTGGTGTCACACGAGTCCGCAATCGCATTTCTTGGTGTTGAGATTCCGGAATCGTGTTTGCTTCTCAACCGGCATTCGGGCCGTGAGCCAGTCGTACATGTAACCGTTTCGGATAAATCGCATCGACGAAGGAGCTTTCGGGCCATCCAATCGCATGTATGGGGCGGTCTGCTTCCGAGACATGTGCGTTATACGAAAGATGACATTGCGATACTCTCGCCGGAGCCGTTGTGGGCGCTGATGGCAGGAAGTCTGCGCGTCGATGCGTTGGTGGAATTGGGTGAGTCGATGATTCGCCATGGCAGGACGACGACAGAGCGGTTGCGGGATTTTCTAGGTGGAACCGCGATCCGGCATCGTGGCAAATGCGAGGATGCGTTATGTCTGATGGAGTCCGGCAGTGACTCGCCGAAGGAAACGCAGTTGCGTTTGTGCCTGTATTCGTACGGTTTGGGGCGATTCTCCATTAACTACGTTGTTCCGAACGCCGCGTTCGACAATGGTTCGCCGATGACGCTCGACCTGGCTGATCCGGAGCTGCTCATAGGCATCGAGTACGACGGCGACCATCACCGGACGGATCGGAACCAGTGGCGTCGCGATGCTTGGAAACGTCGACAGCTGGAAAGCATGGGATGGACGATTGTTTCGGTGACGCAGTTGGATTTGTCGGATGATGCGCATAGGGGAGCGCTTGCGATGAGCATTGTTATGATTCGCGCTAGAAAATCGGAGCGGCCGATTGCGTTGACCACGCCGTTGTCGTGGCATGCGCTGGCGGATCGTCGTCGGCGATTATGGCGGACTGTCCGTTAGATGACTCGGCTTTGTGCGCTGCCGTGGTTGGGTTTGGTGGGATTGGACCGCGCCCATTGCGTTCGGACGCATCGTCGATCGTATTGATGGGTGTCATCTTGAGCCGGAATTGATTACTACCCGGT
>CAVEVJ010000279.1:0-4160 GCA_963619075.1 Acidaminococcaceae bacterium | reverse complement strand
GGTGTATCGGACCAAGACCATCAGCCAGGTCAATGCCGAGGTGGAGCAGATTCGCGCCGATATTTCCGCTCAGCAGGATGATGCCACGCAGAAGGTCAACGAGCTGCTGACCGATCTCAATGAGCGTCGTGAGGCGGCCAAGAAGCAGGCCGATGATCTGATTGCCGAAGCTCAGCGTATGCGTAATGAGGCCGAGGAGTACGCTACCGAAAAACGTGAGGTCGCCGACACTCGGGCTGCTAGCATCATCAAGCAGGCCACCGAAGAGGCCGACGCGCAGGTCAGCGAGCGCCGTGAGGCCGCCCGCAGCGAGATGGAAGGCGTGCGGCAGCGCATTGTCGATTTGCAGAATCGTGAGGCGCAGATTACGCAGCGCGTCAATGAGTTGCGTGCGATATTCTCCAACGCGTTTGCCGGTTTCGGTGCGGACGGATTGTCCGTGATCAATTCCGTGGATGGCGAGGCCGATCTTGCGGCCGTGGAGCCGGCGGAGCAGCCGGAACAGCAGGAACCGGTGGAGCAGCTGGAACAGGCCGACCAGGTTGCGCAGTCCGAACCGTCCGAATCCGCGTTTGAGGGCGATGGCGCGTATAATGACCTGCCGTCCGACCAGCAGAATGATCAGTTCGAACAGTCCGAGGAAGCCCAGGAGGAACAGCAGCATAATGACTGAAATCACGCCGTTGAGTGAAGAAGCGTTGGCGAAGCTCGTTGACGATTTCGAGGCAAGCAGCCACAACCGCATGGCCATGAACGCCGTGACGGCGGCGGGCATCGACAAGGTGGCCCGTAACTATGACCGCGCCCGTCTGCTGCAGCGCCGCTTCTCCACCATCGTGGACAACGGCACCGCCACCCATCAGGACAATTCCGGTCGTTGCTGGCTGTTCAGCTCGCTGAACGTGGCCCGCTTCGTGGCCAAGAAGAACATGGGTCTCAAGGAATTCGAGTTCTCCCAGAACTACGCCATGTACTTCGACAAGCTGGAGCGCATCAACTACTTCCTGAAGGATATGGCGGCGTTGATCGAAGCCGGCGAGCCTTCCGACTCTCGTCTTGTGCAGCATCTGCTGCATGATGTGATGGGCGACGGCGGCCAGTGGACCATGGCCATGAACGTGTACAAGAAGTACGGTGCCGTTCCCAAGGATCTGTTCCCGGAGACCGAATCCTCCAAGAAGACCGGCGAGATGAACACCCAGCTGCGCGGCATGCTGCACACCGCCGTGGCCCACATGTACGCCGATCCGTCTTCGATCGAGTCGATCATCGCCGAATCCACCGCCGCGGGGCACCGTATTCTGACGATTCATCTTGGTGAGCCGCCGAAGAGCTTCGATTGGGAGTGGATCGACAAGGACGGTGAATTCCACCGTGACGGTGAGATCACGCCGGTCGAGTTCTGGAACAAGTACGTTGGCTCCGCCGATCTGGAAAGCTACGTGTGCCTCGTGGACGATCCCCGTCAGGAGCATGCCAAGGGCAAGAAGATCGGCATCGAGCATCTGGGCAATGTGGCTGGCGGAGACGCCACTGAATACCTGAACGTGCCGAATCAGTTCATGAAGGACTGCGTGCGTCAGATCCTCGAAGAGCAGGGCATTCCGGTCTGGTTCGGGGCCGACTGCCACCCGATGATGGATCGCATGAACGGCGCATGGGCCACCGATCTGTTCGAATACGGCAAGGTGTACGGCTTCGACTTTGACCTGAACAAGGAGGATCGCGTCCGTTTCGCCGATTCCGCGATGAACCACGCTATGGCGTTCGTCGGCGTTGACGTTGCCGAAGATGGCCACACTACCCGTCGCTGGCGTGTGGAGAACTCTTGGGGAGACAAGATCGCCGACAAGGGCTACTTCACCATGAGCGACGACTGGTTCACCGAATACGTCTACGAGGTTGCCGTTCCGAAGGCCATGCTGCCGGAAGAATACCAGGCCGCCCTAGAGGAACCCGCCACCATGCTCCCGGCATGGGATCCGATGGGAGCTTTGGCGTAAGACGCCAAAGCTCCCTGAGCCGACGCGCCGTCAAGCAGACAGTCCGGTGGCGCGTTGGCCTGAGGACAGCGCAAACGCCGACTGCAAGTGGAATGTTCCACCATGCAGTCGGCGTTCTCCATAATCACGCTCTTTCCATTAAGGTAACTTCGGTGGCCGTAAACAACAGGCCATCCATGAGTTCAAGGAGGAGAAAGAGCGATGTCAGGTCTTCGCGGTCCGGATAGTTCGAAGGATTCACAGTTGTTGGACAACGCGGTGTTTCCCGAGACCGTGGACGTCAATATCCGGCAGTTGGACCCGATTCCCGCCCCTCGATATTTTCTTAAGGAACTTCCCCTCAGCGACGAGATGAGCGATCTGGTGCTCAAGTCCCGTCAGGAGATTCGTGACGTATTGCACGGTCGTGATGATCGCATCCTCGCAATCGTGGGCCCGTGCTCCATTCACGATCCCAAAGCGGCCCATGAATACGCGCAGAAACTCGCGGCGGTAAAGAACGAGCTCGACGACCGTCTGGTAATCGTCATGCGTGTCTACTTCGAAAAGCCGCGTACCACCATCGGATGGAAGGGACTGATCAACGACCCTGATCTCGATGGCCAGTTCAACATTCGTAAAGGCATGTGGCTGGCACGCAAGGTGCTCACCGACGTGCTCGACCTCGGCCTGCCGGCGGCCACCGAATGGCTCGACCCCATCACGCCGCAGTACATCTGCGATCTGATCAGCTGGGGCGCGATCGGTGCGCGCAACACCGAAAGCCAGGTGCACCGCGAACTCGCTTCCGGCATGTCCATGCCGATCGGCTTCAAGAACGCCACCGACGGATCGGTCAAACCTGCCGCCGATTCCTGCTTCGCGGCCGCATACGAACATCACTTCCTGTCCATCAACCTCGACGGCCGTGTGATTTCCGCCGAAACCAAAGGCAATCCCGACTGCCACCTGGTGTTGCGTGGTTCCTCCCACGGGCCGAACTATGATCCGCAATCCGTGGCGAAGGCGCTCGCCGACCTCAAGGCGTCCAAAGCGTCCGGCCCGAGCGAACATGGCCTGATCATCGATGCGGCTCACGGCAACTGCGGGAAAAACGAAGTTCGTGAAGCGGAAGTGGTCGAAGACATCGCGCAGCGCATCGCGGAAGGCGAGCAGGGCATCCTCGGCATCATGATGGAAAGCTTCCTCAACGCGGGCAACCAGAAGCCGGCTCCGCTCGACCAGCTTGAATACGGCAAGTCCATCACCGATGCCTGTGTGCCGTGGGACCGTACCGAAGAACTGCTGCACACGCTGGCCGATGCCGTGACCGCACGCCGCGCGCTCGCCAAGTAACCGCCGAATAATCGCCGTCCCAACCTGCCGACATGCGTCGGGATTGCTATTCTTGGGAAAGATCGAGACCCAAGGAGAGACCATGCAGCAGTTGAATACGCCGGCTGAGCTTCGCGCCATCCGGCAGGCGATGGATGAGGGTAGGAATCCTCTGGTGGAAACCGATGTTCCACGTTGGGAGGATCAGGTCGGCATCAGCCGTATCGTCAATCGTCGTGTACTTGAATTCGAAGTGCTGCCTACCCCCGCCGAAGTATTGGGGGAGCTGCCGTTGAGCGCGAAGGCGCAGGATATCGTGGCCAGTTCCCGCGATGAGATCCGCGCCTGCCTGTACGGCCAGGATGATCGTCTGCTGGTGATCGTCGGACCTTGTTCCGTGCACGACCCCGCCGCCGCGCTCGACTATGCCGCGCGTCTCGCGCGGTTGATGAACGAGCTGGAAGGCGAGCTGCTGATTGTGATGCGCGTGTATTTTGAGAAGCCGCGTACTACCGTCGGTTGGAAGGGCCTGATCAACGATCCCGACATCGACGGCAGCTGCAATATCAAGAAGGGTCTTCTGATGGCACGCCGCACGTTGCTTGGCGTGCTGGATACGGGGTTGGCCGCGGCCACGGAATTCCTTGAACCGACCAGTCCACAGTATATTTCCGACGCGATCAGCTGGGGTGCGATCGGTGCGCGCAATACGGAAAGCCAGGTGCACCGACAGCTTGCTTCCGGTATGTCCATGCCGATTGGCTTCAAGAACGCCACCGACGGTTCGATCAAAGCGCCGGCCGACTCCTGCTTCGCGTCCGCGCAGCAGCATACGTTCTTCGG
>CAVEVJ010000278.1:0-4912 GCA_963619075.1 Acidaminococcaceae bacterium | reverse complement strand
GGAGACGGGTTACTCCCTGGCCACCGTGTCAAAAGCCCTCAACGGGCGCGCGGACATATCGGAGGAAACACGCCAGACCATCAATGCGGCTTTGAAAAAATACGGATACTCACGCAAGGCCGTCCCCGGCAAAAAACAGAAGATGATCGAGATCGTCTTCCAGGATTTCGAAAACGTATGGGCGATGGAGGTCATGCGCGGCACGATCCGAGAAGCCAAACTGCATGACATGAGCGTCATCACCACGGAAGGCGGAAATCGCCAGCATCCCGACTCGTCATGGATAGACAACATGCTGCGCAGACAGACGGACGGGGCCATCCTTGTGTTCTCCAACCTGACGCGCATCGAACAGAACAAATTGCATTCACGTGGCATTCCATTCGTACTGTTCGACCCGTTCGGTGACCCGGACCCGACCACTCTGTCGGTGCAGGCCGACAACTGGACCGGCGGCGTGATCGCCACACGGCATCTGCTCGCGTTGGGGCACAAGCGCATCGGCATCATCACCGGCCCGGAGGAGATGATGTGTTCCAAGGCCAGGCTCGACGGCTACACGTCCGCATTGGCGGAACAGGACATCACGGCCGACCCGGAACTGATCACCGAAGGCGATTTCACCACTTCTGGCGGCTACGCGCAGGCGATATCCCTGCTTGAGCACCCGCACAGGCCGACCGCCATCTTCGCAGGCAGCGACCTGCAGGCCATGGGTGTATACGAGGCGGCCCGACAGTTGGGATTGCGCATTCCGGAAGACCTGTCGGTCGTCGGATTCGACGACGTGCAGACGGCATCCTACCTCGGACCGGCGCTCACCACCGTTCGCCAGCCGTTGCAGGACATGGCCAGAACATCGGTGCGCATGCTTGCGGAGGCGCTGACCACCAACGACGTTCTGCAACCGCACGTCATCCTTCCGACGTCTTTGGTGGTTCGCAACAGCACGCAAAGGCTTGAGGAGTAACAGCCCAGAGAAGCGAACGGAAACGCGTTCGCGTGAGCTCTTGGGCAGATTCTCGGGTGAAAACTCGGATAGAAACTCGGTTGGGACGGACATTCGCCCGTCCCATCCCCCGGCCGTTTTATCTTCCGAAGATCAGTCCGACAGCAGCCCGGCCATACATCCCACGAAGCCGCCCGCCCATTCCGTGCTCAGGAATCGTGCGTCGACATCGCGCAATACCTTCCATCCGCTGAGGCACGCATCCTGGAAGGCGGACGAATCGTCTGCCTGCTCATCCGCACAAGCAACGATCGCAAGACGATTGCCGGCAAACAGCACCGCGATACGGGACGAATCACCATCAGGAATCTTGATTCGGAATCGTTCGCCCTCATCGCCACCGGAACAAAGCCGGAACTCAACAACGCCATTGCGCAACGCGAACATCGCATAATTGGAGCCATCCTGCCGAATGATCAGTGAGCCGGAATCCGGCAACGGCATCATGCACGGCAGTTGCGGTATTCGCCAATATCGCACTTCCCTATCGTCACGCACGGAAACGGCGGATTCATCGCAGCGCCGCACGTCCAGTACCACTGAAGCCGGTTCAGAAACGGAAAGCCCCGCACGAACCGCGATTTCGGGACATCCTTCCTCATCCATCGTCATCGAGACCTCATCAGGCAGACGGCCAAGGCCGGCACAGGTCACAGGCCAACCGGGATCGTCTTTCGGCAGCGTAGGCATGCCGTCTCCATGTAGCTTCCAGTCCGTCGGATTATGCTCCCAACGCACGGGCGTGACGAAGCTTTCCCTGCCCAGATAGCTCAGCAACTCACCAGGATTGGGGCCGGGCGTCTCCCGCACACCCAGGCACACCATCCACCAGCCGAACCGGGGATGACGCAGCAGATCGCCATGCCCCACGCACTGCACAGGTTCCTCCATACCCAGATGGCGGTGGGTGAGTATTGGATTCTTCTTGTCGGCATGGAACGCGCGGACCGTATCACCCAAGTAACAACGCTCCCCCTCCCGTACTTGCGGAACGTCCTCCCCTGCTTCGATCACTACACGTTCATACTCCGCGAACGCCTCGGCCAATCCATTCGGAGCATGGATGCGCATGGCCATCTCACTATGCTCGAAACTCGTGCCTCCCTCGGCTGTCAATAGATACACGTAGTCGCCGATACGGTACAGATGCGGACCTTCGGCCCACACCGCCTCCACACCATAGCCGCGCCAGATGATGGTCTTCATGCAGCCGATGGACTTCTCATCCTCGACCAGCGTCCATGTTCGCGGATCGATGCGTTGGGTCCAGACCTCAGTCTGCCCTTCCCACTGGGGGAAGGCGGCAGGTCTGGTCTGCGTCCAATACACGGATCCGTCGCGATCCTCGAAAATGTCGGGATCGATGCCTTCGGCGCCACGAATCCAGTATGGCCCGCGCCACGGTCCCTCAATATCGTCGGCCTCGATGATGAAGTTTCCGTCCGCAAGCCGTGCCTTCTCCAACTCTTCCTGAGAGCATCCTGATTCGGCCGCTTTGTTCGTATCGATACGTGCTATGGTGCACGCGATCACGTATTTACCTGCGATTTTGCGCAATGTGGGAGCGTAGACGCCGCCCGAATCCTCCACGAACGGGATGAGCAGACGGCGTGCCATGTCCAGATCGATGGCATCCGAGACATGCGTCCAGTGCGCAAGATCATCGGAAACATGGATGGGCAGGCCGGGAACGAGTTCGAACGAGGAATTGACGAGCGTTATCCGTTGTTTCGAATCGTCCCAGATCCAGCTGGGGTCCGGATACATGCCGTTGAGGATCGGATTGGCGACGGTAATCGTTTCGGCTGTCATGAATCGCTCCTTTGCGAACCGAAGTAAGGAAATCGAAATTTTCGTTTTTGCCGTAAAACAGAAAATCGCCTGCAAGCCACAATGCTTACAGGCGACCTTCATGGAAGGAGTCAGGAAAGGAAAGTATCAGGAGACGGGTCGGGAAGATTGACTCCCGACCCGTTGTGTTGTTGGCCCCGTTACAGCCGGGCCCCGCTGTTTAATCCAGTGATGAATCAAGGATTGGTGTGAAATTCACCCTTGGATCAGGCCTCAGCCAGCGCGTCAACGATGTAGTTGTTGATGGTGGCCTTGACGGACTCGAGGTGATCGGACTTGGTGGCCTCGATGAGCTTGGCCTGCGGGATATCCAGGGCGTACTCTTCGAGGGAAGCCAGGGTCGCGGTGCCATCTTCGATGGTCGCGCCGATGCCGGAGTCGTAGGAGCTGTAGCGCTCGGCCTGCAGGTTCTCGATGAACTTGTCCTCGTGCATCTTGTCGGCGACCAGGAGGCCGGCGGCGAAGGCGTCCATACCTGCGATGTGGGAGCGGAACAGATCCTCGGCGTAGAAGGAGGTACGACGCGGCTTGGCGTCGAAGTTCAGACCACCGTGAGGACCGATCTGGCCTGCGGCGAGGACTTCCCACATGACGGTGGAGGTCTCGTACAGGTCGGTCGGGAACTCATCCATATCCCAGCCGATGAGCTTGTCGCCCTGGTTGGCGTCGAGGGAGCCGAGCACGCCGGCTTCGCGGGCGGTGCGGATCTCGTGCTGGTAGGTGTGGCCGGCCAGGTTGGCGTGGTTGCCTTCCAGGTTCAGCTTCATGAAGTCGATGTCGTAGGTCTTCAGGAAGGCGATTGCGGTGGATGCATCGAAATCGTACTGGTGCATCGTCGGTTCCTTGGCCTTCGGCTCGATCAGGAACTGGGCGTCCAGGCCGATCTCCTGAGCGTACTCATGGCACATGTGGAAGAACTTGGCCATGTGGGCCTGCTCGCGCTGCATCTGGGTGTTCCACAGGTTCTCGTAGCCTTCACGACCGCCCCAGAACACATAGTTCTCGGCGCCGAGGCGCTTTGCGATCTCGAGGGAGTGCTTCAGCTGGCCGCCGGAGTAAGCGAAGATATCCGCGAACGGGGAGGTGGAAGCGCCGGAGACGAAGCGCGGGTTGGTGAACAGGGAGGAGGTGTTCCACAGCAGCTTGACGCCGGTGGCCTTCATGTTCTCTTCGATCTTGTCGACGATCTTGTCGAGGTTGGCATCGGTCTCACGCAGGGTGTCGCCTTCCGGAGCGATGTCGCGATCGTGGAAGCAGAAGTACTCGACGCCGAGCTTCTGGAAGAACTCGAATGCGTAGTCGACCTTGGCCAGGGACTGATCCATCTCGTTGGAGTACTTGCCGTACCACGGACGCTGGGAGGTGCCGGTGCCGAACGGATCGACGAGCTCCTGATCGAAGGTGTGCCACCAAGCGACGCCGAAGCGCAGCCAGTCCTTCATCTTCTTGCCGGCGACGACCTTGTCGGCGTCATAGTAATGGAAGGCAAGGCCCTCTTCCGGTCCCTTTTCGCGACCGACATACGGAATCTTCTCGATATCCCACAGACCCATGGGGTGCTCCTTTGCTATTGGTTTTGGTTTTCGAAGCTTTTCTCGCGGCGGACTTCCGCCCGTCTTGCCTACATAATAAATTCATCTACCTAAATTTGTCAATTCGTCGAACTATCCGGCGTTTCGGTTGGAAAATAGCCGAATTCCAACGCAATGATAGAGTGGCCTTGTTTGCTGCATCTCACATAACGCGAAGACGTTCGAAGGGAGAACGAAACCATGAGCGAAAACGTCGACACCATCTGCGTGCAGGGAGGCTACCAGCCGGGCAACGGAGAGTCCCGCACTCCCCCGATCATTCAGGCAACAACCTTCAAATACCAGTCCAGCGAGCAGATGAGCCGCCTGTTCGACCTGTCCGAAGCCGGATACTTCTACACCCGACTGCAGAACCCGACCAACGACACCGTCGCAGCGAAGATCTGCGAGATGGAAGGCGGCGCGGCCGCGATGCTGACCTCCTCCGGACAGGCGGCCAACTTCTTCGCGCTGTTCAACA
>CAVEVJ010000277.1:0-3532 GCA_963619075.1 Acidaminococcaceae bacterium | reverse complement strand
CGCCACACAGGTCCCATACGTCACACAATACAGGAACGTTCGCCAATACAGGAACGCTCGCCGGCCACCTTCAAATGGCGAAGCATTCGGCCCGGAGCATCACGCGTCCTTGGAATGCCTGTCTCCGATCTGGAATTCATCGGCATGCTCGAACATGTACTTGACGCTCAACGGCTCGGATCCGGTCAGTTTCTGGAAGTCGTCGGTCTTGACGGCCATCTTGCCTTCACGAATCGCCTGCGCGAACGTGACCATGCCATCCGACGAGAACGGAGCTTCGGAACCTTCCTTGAATTCGCCGTCGGTGGTGCGCGGCACACCCATGGCGTCAAAGACCTGATAATTCTCCTCGTCGGTGATTTCCTTATATTCCACATGATTTCCGGTGGCCTGGTTGCCGATTTCGCAGAACTTCGAAATGGTCATCAGTTCCGGACCGTTGATATCGAGAATCGCCTCATGCAGATCCTCGGCGGCCAACGCGTACGCCACGGCCTTGGCGCAATCCTTACGTGAGATATATGCCATCAGACCGTCGCCTTGGCTGTTCGTCAGCGGACCACCCACGTGCACATATGTGAAATAGTTGGTGATCATGGCTTCCGCATACTGCGAATTACGCAGGAACACGTAGTCGAGACCCGCTTCCTTGATGAATTCCTCGGTCCAGATGTGGTCCTTTTTCTCAACGCTCGGATTGGTGGGGTCCGCCGCATTCACCAACGACGTGTAGACGACCTTCTCCACACCAGCGGCCTTCGCCGCGTCCACCGCATTGCCCTGCGCACGTTGACGCTTGACGCCCACGAACGGCATGGAGACGAGCGCCATCACACTGCCGCCTTCGAACGCCTTCTCCAGACCTTCGCGATTATTGAAGTCCGCGACGCGGGTTTCCACTCCTTGCGCGGCATACTTTTCCAGCGATTGCGGATTGTAGCCTGTGAAGATCAGATCCTCCGGTTTTGCGATTTCCAACAGATAGTCGGCTGCCTGTCCGCCGAGATTTCCGTCGACACCGGTGAGAATGAGTTTGCCCATACAATCCTCCTTGATTATGTCAATGCAACAAACAAAGACATCGTAAATTCCCAAGCCTGAACAACAGCTGACAAAGGGGGTAATCATATCCCCCAAATCAAATCATCACACCAAATAACCGCCCGGCCACCACTCCAGGCACCACTCGACAGCCCCTCCAGCAACCGCATCAGCCACAACCCGACCTCTGCTCTAACCATGCACATCAAACAGCCACATCAACCACCATGCCAAACACCACACAACCCACTACGCAAGACACCGCCCAACCACCACACCAGGCATAACCCGAACACCAAGCCAACCATGCACATTAAACGGCCAAACAACCACCACATAAACCACCACATAAGCCACCGCCCAAACACCACAAACCACAAAACAAAAGGTGCCGATCCGGCCACATGAACCGAATCGGCACCTTAGTCAGAAGCGAAAGGGAACCTTAACGCTCCGTTCCGCGACGGCGGCTGACGGCCAGCAGAACAATCGTTCCGGCAGCCATCGCAACCAGCATCACCGCAGACAGAATGGCAACGCTGGAACCGGTGTTACCGATAGCCTGCTTCTTGCCGTTCGTCTGAATTCCTTCGGAGATGTCGACCTTCGCGTGCTTGCCGTCCTTCTTGACCAGAGCGGCGGCTGCCTTCTCCAAATTGGAAGCGGCGGCATCCACATCAGCCTGGGATACGGTGTCGTCCGTAAGCACGGACTTGGCCTTGGCCAGGGCCTCGGAGAACACCTTCCACGACGCTTCCGTGTAGTCGCTGCTCTTCAACGCATCGGCGCGCGCAACCAGAGTCTTGAGCGTGGACTTGTCCACCACCACAGGCTCCGGATCGCTCTTCTTCTCCTCAAGACCGTTGATGGCGTTCACCAGGGTCTCGTAGGCCGCGTCGACCTCGGACTGGGTGGCATCCACGTTCGCCAGAACATCCGCCGCGGCGCTCATGGCTTCCTTGAGGGCTTCCACGCTCTTGTCGGTGTACTTGCTCGAATCGATGCCGCTGGCGTGGTCGAACGCCTGCTGCAGGCCGGTCTTGTCTCCACGTGCGACGAGGGCCTTCTGGGCATCCTCCAGCTTCGAGACGGCACCGTCCACATCATCCTGAGTGGCGTCGGCGTTGTCGTACACGCTCTTGGCGGCCTGCAGCGTCGCAGCGAATTCACTCCAGGAAGTTGAGGTGAATCGAGATTCCTCCAACGATTCGGCAGCCTTGATCGCGCTTTCCAGCTTCGTCTTGTCTACCGTAGGCGTCGGTTCCGGTTCTTCGTCCTTGGCGGCATGCACGCCCCATTCCACGACTGCGGCACCGAAGGTTCCGGCTCCCTCACCGCCGGTGTACGGCTCCAGAACCAGTCGGAGCGACGTCGTCTTCACCGGAGTGAAGGTTGCCTCGCTCCAGCCCTTGGCCTCATCTGTGGCGTGGTGGGTCGGATCGTTGCGGACAGTGGTGTACGAGGCGTTTTCAACATCCTTGTACGTACCGTCTTCGGCCAGGTACTGAATCTTCCATTCGGTCGGAATTTCCAGTCCGCCCAAGGTGTCGTTGGTCTCGGTCATATTTGCCCAGAACTGCACACGGCTGGAATCGACCAGAGCGGCCTGATCCCAAGTGTACTGAGCGTACATGCCCGAGGACGCCTTGCCCCAGGTGCCCCACACGTAGGCGTTGACATCCTGATCGTCGCCCGTCGGGAAGTCGTCGTCGACGAGCTTGCCGTCGTTGAGCTTGCCCGCGGCCGGAGACCAGCTTGCCTCGGCGCTGACCGTGGTATCGGATGCCCTGCCTTCGATCCAGCCTTCAAGCGGTTCCGGATCAGGTTCCGGATCGGGGTCAGGATCCGGATCCGGAGTCACGGAATCGGACGGATCGGCAACAACATGCACGGTGACCTTCGCTTCCGAGCTGGATGCCTCAGCGGAGCCCTTCACCTCGTAATCGCCGATCTTCGTCAGATCGATCGACTTGACGGATTCGTCGTCCCAGACCACCTTGCGGTCGTCAAGCATGCCGTTGGGGAAACGTACCGGCACCGTGGTCGGCAGATCGATCGACTTGGAGTTCTGGTAGACGGTCTGCTCGAGCGGTTGAGCCGAACCGGAGGTCTGCGCCTCCGCGTCGGAACGAACGCCGATGACAGCCTTCGCTCCGGCAAGAGCGCCGGCGACGACGCCGGATACCGTGAACTCCGAATCGGATGCCAGCTGTTCATCGGTGACATTGCCCCAAGTGACGGCCAGATCACGACGGGTGCCATCGGTGTAGGAGGCGCTGACGGTGGTCGGCAATGCAAGATCGGACGCCTTGGTGCCGGTCTTGACCATGCGGTTCACATCGCTCACGCTCACCGGATCGAGGGCGTATGCCTCGAATTCGCTGACGCCCACGTAGGAGCCCTTCGGGAACACCACGCGAAGCTTGCTGGTTTCAACCGTTTCGGCGAACTTCACTTCGTTGCCCTGATTTTCCACGACGGTGTAGGACTG
>CAVEVJ010000276.1:0-14999 GCA_963619075.1 Acidaminococcaceae bacterium | reverse complement strand
TACAGCCTCTCCACGTAATCCGGTTCCACGTAATCGTCGCTATCCACGAACGCGACGAAATCGCCGTGCATAACATCCAAACCAGCGTTCCTGGCGTCCGAAAGTCCGCCATTGGGCTTGTGAATCACGCGTATGTGCTCATCCCTCTTGGCCCATTCATCACATAGCTTGGGACTGCCATCCGGGGATCCGTCATCGACGAGAATGATCTCAAGACGCCGATAGGTTTGACTCGTCAAGCTATGTATGCAACGGTCCAGAAATCGCTCCACGTTGTACACAGGAACGACCACACTGACCAACGGCTGTTCGCCCACGTTCTCACCTTTTTCATTTCCATACATCGGTTTCCGGTCGTAAGCCGTTAAAAACACAGGTATTTTTATCGACCGATCGACACGCGAATCTAACATGATATAGATTAATTCACCCCGTGAATAACCATCAGAACAGTAGAATAGCTATGACATGACTGAATGATATTTTCTATATCGAGAAGAGGAAAATGCCTCGTAAGAGAATTCTTACACGCTAGCAGACAAGGAAGTATATTATTATGCAATCTTCCCGACGTATCGCATGGGTGGATTACGCAAAAGGCCTCGCCATTATCGGAGTCTTCATATTGCACAGCAACGCCCCGGAAAATGTCATCCATGCGATAGACACGTTCTGCATGCCGCTATTCTTCTTGCTTTCCGGATTTGTTTTTTCGATCCGCAAATACCCGTCATTCCGACCTTTCCTGTGGAACAAACTACGGACCCTGATCATCCCGGGAATATTTTTCGCGGTCGTGCCATTCGCCATCGAACGCGTCATAGGAATAATTTCCGGTAATATCTGGACCGTAAAAGCCTATGCGGAATGGTTTTTAGGACTTGCCGTCAATCTTCGCGGCCATGAAGGATTCGGATCCATTCCGTGGTTCCTTGTGTGCCTATTTGTAGTTGAAATCGGAGGCTATATACTGCTTCGATTCTCCGAACGCTTCAACCTTTCCGAATGGACATTTGTCGGAGTCGGTATCGCAAGCATACTTATCGGATACCTGTACAGCACATTCATCCATATCGTCCTGCCGTGGGAAGCAGATATCGCACTGTCAATGTTCGGCTATTTCATCTTTGGATATGTAGTACGCGGCCACCATGACGTGCTGGAACGCGCGATGCATCCCGCCACCGCCATTGTCGCAGCGGCGCTGCTGATAACCGCTACCATGCTGAATACACGGCAACCGGTCAACGTGTATATGAATACGTATGGCAACATCGGATACTACCTGATCGGAGCGGTCTGCGGCATGTGGGCCATAATCGCAATATGCATCGGACTAGGACACATCCACGCCGCCCCACTGTCAGCAATCACCTATTGCGGACGCAATACCTTGGTGTTTTATTGTGTGAACGCACCAATCTACGGCAGCCTGATTCCGCTCATCTTGAGATGGATCGGACTCGACACCAACGGTGGCTCCATAACGAACCAATTGTTATGTATGCTGGGAGCAATCATCATCAATCTGATCATCTGTTCCGCCGTGGCAGAAATCGTGAATCGTTGGCTACCCGGGGTGTTGGGCAAACCCAAACCTCGGCGTTCCTGAAATCAAAAAACGGCCGTTGTGGCAGTGTCCTGAACATGCCGCACTGCCACGACGGCCGCTGACTTCCGCTATGTCTTTCGTTACCGTCCGCTGGGCAACTTGGACAGAACACGCTTTCGCCAAAACGACACGTCACCTTTAAAGATGTTCCAACGATGACGCACGATGTCCCCCGTTCTCTTCCATCGGATATCAGCAAAATTGCTTTCAGTGATTTCGTCCACTTCAAGAGGCTCGAATGCTCCGGGAAGAATCTTGAACACCTTGGCGGAACCCAACTGGTCCGGAAGACGAACCGCCATATCACGACGCTGAAAATGCATGTACATAAGCTCCGAAGCAACAAAGTTGCCAAGGTTTCGAGTGTACCTCGTCAAGACGCCATCATGCCAGACGTATACCGCTTTCGAAGCTTTCTCCGTGCAAAATGTTGTAAGATCATCATTGAAACGGGTGATTTGGAACACCGATTCGCGTGCCCGAGGATTAGCCGAATAATCTCTTGTGAACACAGGAAAACCATGTTCCTTGTAAATCATGTTCACATTGGTCGACAAATAACTTTCGTCAAAGGTAAAGCCACGATTGGATAGCAGCACTTCTTTATAAAGTTCACGTCCATTCAGAGGAAGCATGAAGCGCATGTTATTCTCAGCATTGTTCTTAAGAATCGAACAATGTCCAAGCACGAAAAGCTTGTCATAATTCTCAAGCATGGCATCAGTAACGAAATGGTCCAGTCGTCCAAACACCATGTCGCAGTCGCAGTATCCCCAATGTTCGTAGTCCTGCAGATACTCGGAGAACAGATAACCATACATTGGTCTTAAATCACATAATTTGTACGGTGCATCCAGCGCGACCGGGAAATCAAACTTATTTTGGGCCCGTTCCTGCATATCTTTGAATGCTTCGTAGTGCACATGCACGTTCTGCGGATATTCATATTCCGTGCGGTCATCAGTGAAAATCAGCCAATCATAATCCTCATTAGCCGCGCATGAATTGAGGAACAATTGGAAGTAATTGCCGAATTTTCCATAGTACGGAAGAATGAATGCACATTTTCTCATCTTTTTTCCTCTTCTATTTCGTATGTCCCAGATAGAATCGCTGCAATTCTGCCGCAACATCATGGATGTCAAAACCTTTATTCCTAACGGCCGTTGAATAATTCTGACGCTTCTTTCCATCAGACAGCAAATGTCGGCATTCTTCAGCCCATTGCCGTGCCGGTTCCTGCAGAGGGACGAATTTCAGTAGATCAGTTACCTTGGCAACTGTCGGAACCGCATCCTTAGTAGCCAAACAAGGCACGCCCGCACATTGCGCCTCAGCGTAGACAATGCCAAACCCTTCAAACAGCGATGGCAGCAAGAATAAATCCATCGCTTGATACAGATCAGGCATATCGGTACGAGCCCCAAGAAACATGACTTTGTCCGCAATGCCAAGCTCTTCCACCCTCTTGTGCATTTGCTGCTCAAGTTCACCGATACCGACCAGCATGAGCTTCGTATTCGCTTCCATGTGAGCGTACTCGGCGAAGATCTCCAACAAGAACAGCGGGTTCTTCTGCCGGCGGAAACGTCCGCAGAAACCTATGAGCTTGGTATCGTCACCGACTTCCAATTCGGCACGTACTCGCTGACGGACATCCGGACGAAAAGCGAATTTTTCGGTGTCGATACCATTCTTCACCCAAGTAAACGGCTTGCCCGGAAACATATAGTCGGCGGCCTGCTGCGAGCAGGCAAAATAATGGGTGGGTGCGGTATCGATCTGTTTACTCACTGCATGGTCACGATACGACTTGATCACTGCTTTGAGTCCGCTTGGCTGAGGTCCGAATTGCGCACCTGAACCGGCATTATGAGAATGCAGAATACGAAGAGGAATTCCCGCTTCCTTGGCTACTTTCAGCGGATACGCATACGGATAGTTAGCATTCACATGGATACCCGCAAATTCAGGATGTTCCCGAAAGAAACGGAGCAGCTCCGAATGGGATTTGATTAACGATTCACGCTGCGAGTACATCACTCGGTAGATGTGTCCACCCATGGCAAGAATCTCATCTTCATAGGCCAACTTGCCTTCATTGTGGGATTCAAGAAAATCAAACTGGACTTTGCTACGGTCAATGTTACGGTAGACATTCATAATGAATGCCTCTACCCCTCCAAAGCCGCCAAGCATACCCCACTGAAGTATACGAATCGGATCAGCCACTTCAAACCCTTCTGTTTTGCGTGCAACGATTAATGAGATATGCGCGTATACAACTCCGGAACATGCGCCATCATCCATATCTTTGCTTTGCGAGAAACGCTCAGCGTTTTATCCTTATAGACCTTCTTCGCGGCATGGGCCAGTTTCTTCCGCCAAACGGCAAGCGCTTCGGCCCCCATATGCTTCGAAGCCAAGTCGTAGACGATGTCATACCTTCCCTGCATGGAGAAGAACGCGAGCGCGTTTCGGTCGGCATACCCGCTTTCGGCAAGGTATTTGCAGCATTTGTCGGCGATGATGGCACGGTCGAAGCTGTGTTCGTTCAAGCTGGCAGTCGTAATGGAGTTTCCGCGAATCCGGTAACAGTACAACGCCTTCGGGTTGAAGTAGATTCCATTCATCGTGCGGTACACGTGGGCGAGCACGTAGTAGTCCTCGTTGTTCAAACCTTCCGGGAACCGAATGCCGTCTTCTCGGAAGAAACGCGCGTCGAATAGCTTGTTCCATACCGCGCTGGCCATACGGTCCCGATGGTAGAGGAAGGAATGCAACGCCTGATCCGGCGTGAAGACGCGTGCCGGCAGATGCCCATCGATGTGCTCCGTACCGCCGTCTTCAAAGTTCTTCTCCGTGCCGCACATCACCACGTCGACTTCATGCCGTTCCCGCATCCATTGCCACATGGTGCGCAACATGTTCGGGTCGATCCAGTCGTCGCTGTCCACGAAAGCGATGAGATCGCCCTGCGCTTGGTCGAGACCGGCATTACGTGCGGAAGACAATCCTCCGTTCGCTTTATGGATAACGCTGATACGGTTATCTTCCACTGCCCACGTATCACATTTACCCGGGCAAGTATCGCGGGAGCCATCATCGACGAGGATGATTTCCAGGTTGCGATAGCTTTGCTCGACAATGCTTTTGACGCATTGATCAAGATATCGTTCCACGTTGTAGACGGGAACGATCACGCTGATCAGCGGTTCCTCGGAAATCTTGTTGCTCATGCGTGCACCGTCACAATGCTTTTGGCGTCGAAACGCTTGGACATGCAGGTTTCGACCTCCGGAAGGAAATGTCCGACCGCAATGTACATCACCAGGAATTCGCTGTCCGGCAGATTCAGCAGCTTGCGGGTGGCTTCATCCCTCTTCATCGGCAGCATGGTGTTCAACGGGCATGCCGCAAGCTGCTGCTCCTCAAGGGCCAGCAGCAAAGACATTCCGAACAGGCCGCCATCCGTGTACCCTTCATTGCGCTCATCCTGATTCATGAAAGCCTGATTGTCGGCAGTCAGCAGAATGAGTGCAGGCGGCATCTTATATCCGCGGAATCCGCCCTGCAACGGCATCAGTCTGGCAATCAAACCGGCATTGGTGATGATGTGCACACGTGTGGGCTGACGGTTGCATACCGAAGGAGTGCGCATGGCGGTCGCCACGGCTTGTTCGATGTCTTCGGCGGTAACCGGCTCATCGCTGAATTCGCGTACGGAATGACGCGTCTGAGACAGCTGGCTGTACGTAAGCTCCGCGTTATGCGTTTTATCGGCGGCTTTGATGGTCAGCACGCCTCCGACATGCCCCTGCGCCTGACCTATCTCATTCCACAGGTCATTCGAAAAGAGGCTTCGCATGTACGCAAGATCGTAGCCTTCGCGTTCATGACGTGCACGGTATTCGTGCAGTGCGCAGATCGCGGACTGGAAGATCTCATTGTTCGCATATCGCGCGTCGACTTTACGTAGTGACGCCAACAAAGGAGCGAATTGGGCAAGCACGCCTTTGCCGAATCCGAAACGGAAGTCCCGGTGGCTCAATCCTTTTTCAATCTGGTGGGTGAAAAAGATGATACGGGTTTCCAGATGCGCTTTCCTCATGGATCCGCGCCTGGCGTAGTTTCGCCTGAAACGCCTCATCTGGTGAATGGTCTCATGACTCAGCTTCAAAGAGGACTGGACCCCGCGCATCCACGCAATCAGCGATTCGGGGACGATGCTTTTCAACGTCTCTTTCATGGTTCCGTTCCTTCTAGTCCTTCAGAGCATCACGCAGGTATGCTCTGGAACGCTCGACTTCACGTCCCAGTTTTTCGTTAGTGGAGCGATAATCGATGGTCGAATCATCCCAGGTCTCCCCCTCGATGAGCTGTCGACTGTCCAATCCGCACAGCTTGAGCAGCGAGCTCATGCGATCGTCCATGTTGACCTTGCCGTTGTGCTTGCCACGCACCACATAGAACTGCTTCTCGAATTTGATGGAGAACGCAGTGCCATGGAAGGATGCGGACAACACGTAGTCGGCATTCTTGATCAGGCTGAGATAATGGTTCGGCGCGGCCACCTCAAGCAGGTGGAAGCCATACTTCTTCAAGCCATAGGACTTATTGCCGGTGAACATCACGTACACCGGCAGACCCTTGCTCTGCGCGAACGCCTGCACCGCCTTGGCCGCGGAATCATTGAGCTCAATGGAGTCGATGGCGTAGTAGAAAATGTACGGCTCATGCACCAGCAGCGCGTCGATGATGGGATCATACGCTTCGGCGTCAATCAGCAGAGTCGGATCAAGCACCTGTTCCACATGCTGCGGCACCAACGGCTGCAAATACTCCTGCGCCGTCAGTTCACGCACCGCGATGGACTGATAATCAGACAGCAATTTGGCATAGTGCTCGGCAAGCGCCTTGTCGCCCTTCTTGTCGAGAATGTGACCGCCCATGCTGGAAGCGTAGGAAATCTTGCGGCCCTGATGCACGAAGCTCAACAGGTAGGCATCGGAGTAGTCCCAAGCGTCCGTATTCCAGATCTGATCGCTGCCGGACACGAAAACATCATACTTGCCGTTAAGCTCCTCCAACTGTTCCACGGTCTCGTAGAACTTCGGAGTGAGGCTCAACGCCTTATGCTGCAAATTAACAAAGTCATCGTGACGCTTCTGGATCAGCTTGTGGTGGAAGAACGCATACAGGTTCTTGGCGATGTCCTTCGGACCGGACACCTTCTTGTACACGTCGTACAGATACTGCTGACGCGGTGTGGAGAAATCAATGACGTCACATTCATGCCCAAGCTGCTCAATAGCCTTCTGCGTGGCGAACGCCTGCAGGAACGAACCATTGTTATGGGCAGCATGGTAGGTAATCAGTGCTATTTTCATTATCGGTTTCCTTTCACCGAATTCTCACCGTCATATGACTTACGTTGCCAGAACATGAACGGGCAGATTCTTGTTCCCAGATAGTTGATCTTGTCCTTAACCGGCAGATAACGCATGATGCTCCACGGAAGAGCTTGAAACAACCGGAACAATTCCTCCAGTCTCTTGTGCACCTGCCCATCCGACCAGTCCAGCTGTCGTGCCTGATATATCGAATCCTTAAGCTGGCTGAAAAACACCGGGACCAGGTCAACGGCGCCCGCGTCCAACAGGAAACGCACCTTGCCTATCAATGCCTCGATAATATCAAGGGAACGCAAGGTGTACCCGGAATGCATGATGCTGCCATCACGCTCGATGTAATGGTACAGACGCTCAGGCAACAACACCGCCGTACGAGCCCGACCCAGGATTCTATATGTCACGAACTCATCCTCATATGCCTTTCCCAAGGGGAATCGGACATCATTCCACAACGAACGGTGGTAGAGCTTGTTCCACACCACCACATCGTCCATACCGTTCTCGTCTCCGCGCTGTCTCAAACAGTCCAACCCTGAGCACGTTCGTCGAACATCCGTAACCGTGGCATACTCCTCACGCCAAACCGGAGCGGTCTGTGCAACGGCACGGCCATCGGCATCCTCATGGAATACCGAGCACATGGAGAGATCGGCTTGGGCATCCCGCACGGCACCCGCCATGACGGCAATGTAATCCGGCTCCACATAATCATCGCCATCCACGAAGGCGACGAACTCACCGGCAGCCACATCCAACCCGGCATTACGGGCCGAAGAACGCCCTCCATTAGGCTTGTGAACTACACGAACGCGGGAATCCTTTTCAGCCCATGCATCACACATCGCCGGACACCGATCCTTGCCACCATCATCCACCAGAATGATCTCCAGATTGCGATACGTCTGATTCACCACGCTACAGACGCAACGCTCAAGATACGGTTCCACCCCAAATATAGGAATAATCACACTCACCAAATCCGACACGTACCATCAACTCCAATACAACTTCCATAAAAACGGCATATTCACAACGAACGCGACCTTAGTGCGTCGATCCACGGCCACACGCCTGATCTCCCGCAAGTACACGCCGCGATACGGTGACGAAGCTACACACCGGAAAAAACGCAACAGCTCCGACTCATCGGCACTCCCCGCTGCTTTGCCTGCATCATAAACAGCCCATAACGCATCATTCGCCACACGCAGATATAGATCATGCCTATGCGCATTGCTGATAGGCATGTCTTGGTAGAACGCCAAATGCCGGCCATGGGAATATTCCAGATCACGTGCCTTTCCCGGACGGAATCCACGAACCAGACTGTCAACATGCTGCAGGTACAGATACGAACACTGCGGTGAACAAACCACACGAATACCACTGGCAAGAAGGTCCAGCACGAATACCGTATCCTCACCAAGCTCAATATCACGGGCAAACCGCAGGTCTCCGATAGCCGCACGACGATACAGTTTCCCCCAGCATTGATACAGCAATTCATCATTGTCAAGGGCGCATATTCGATTCGCCATGTTTTTCTCATGACGCTGATTCGTGTCAAGCACTTCTTCCTGACGTACGGATTTGCTTCCTCGGCTGACGGTACTACCGTCATCAAGCTCTTCAACAACGTCGTAACCGCATACCACCATATCGGCCGAATAATCGCGAGCGCATCGCATAGCACCCATGACCGCATCGACGCGCAGCTGGTCATCGCTATCGACGAACAGTACATATTCACCGGCGGCAGCGTCCAAACCAGCGTTACGAGCCGCAGATACCCCCTTACAGGTTTGGTGAATCACGCGAACACGCTGGTCACGTTTTGCGGCGTCATCACAGCGTTCCGATGATCCGTCCGTAGACCCATCATCGACCAGTATGATGTCAAGCTTCGGGTAGGTCTGCGAGCACAGGCTGTCTATACAAGCGTCAAGGTAACGCTTCGCGTTCCATACCGGCACAATGATACTTACCAAGGGTAGGGGGAATGATTCAATGTTGCCGGTCATAGTCTTCCCGCATTCCTTACATAGAATTCCTGCAGATTCGCGGCCACATCAGCCATCTCGTATCCCTTGGCCTGCACCTCGGCGGTCCTGTCTTTGCGTTCAGAAGCATTCTCAAGCATGTCGTTGAGCTTCTCCGCCCAAGCCGCCGGACCGTTTTCCAGACTTTCAAAATGCATGAGGTCGCACACCCGGGCCGACTTCGGCACCACGCCCGCGGATCCAAGGCAGGGCAATCCAGCGCACTGCGCTTCGATGTATACGATGCCCAGCCCTTCGGCCACCGACGGCAACACGAAGGCATCCATGGCCTGGTAGAGTTCCGCAGCGTCGGCTCGCTGACCAAGCAACCGCACGCAACCTTCCAAATTCATCTCGGTGACGTTGCGCTCGATTTCTTCCCGCAACAAGCCTTCACCCACCAGAATCAACATGGAATCCGGATGAATGGCATGGTAGCGTTCGAACATACTTATCAGGAACATCGGGTTCTTCTGCGGTCGCAGACCACCGCAGAATCCGATAACCGACGTGTGTTCGGCGATTCCCAACTCTCCGCGAAGCCTTTTTCTGGCTGCGGGGTCATAGGCGAACCGCGCACTGTCTATGCCGTTACGAACCCACGTATAGGGCTTATCGGGAAACATGAAGTTCGCCGCCAAGTCCGAACAGGCGAAATAATGGGTGGGGTATCGGTCGATGTCTTTGGCGATGGACCGGCCACGCATGTCCCACAGCAATGCACGCAGCGGATTCTCATGATGCTGGTATTCCTCAATGTTATGGGAATGCAGAACTCGCAATCCGATACCTGCACGCTGCGCGTACTTCAACGGCAACGCATAGGGGAAGTTCGCATGCATGTGCACGCCCACGATCTCCGGATGCTGCCGGAAGAACTTCGGCAGACACGTACGTGAACGAATCAGGGAATCCCGCTGAGGGACGAGCTCCCGATATACGGTTCCCCCCATGTCTCGAATCTCATCCTCGAAATGCAGCGGACCGTCATGATGGTCCTGCAGAAAATCGAACTGCACCTTGGTGCAATCCATGTGACGGTACACGTTCATGATGAAGGTTTCGATTCCGCCCAGACCGGTGGTCATTCCCCATTGGAGGATATGAATAGGCTGTGATCCCATGGTTCATCCCCTCCTTCCGTCATCGATTATGGACATCAGGTGCCGCACTTGATCGTCATAGTCGAACCTTTGATCACGAAGCCCCGCGCTCAAAGAGTCACGCAAGGTCTTATCGTCGAACATTCGACCAATTCCTTCAGCCAACGAGTTCTCATCAGGACGAACCAGAATTCCATCACGTCCGTCGGTGATCTGCTCACGGGAGCTTGGTATGTCGGATGCGACGATCGGTTTGGCCAGAATCCTCGCCTCCTGCAACGCAAGGCTGTATCCCTCATATCGTGACGGTTGCACGTAGATGTCGGCCGCGCTGATGTACGGATACGGATTATCGACCCGCCCCTTCAACATGAAGCACTGCTCAAGTCCATAATCACGAATCATCGTCTCCAGCTCGGCTCGCTGGTCTCCTTCACCAAGCACAAGCCAGAGGAAATCAACTCCCCGTTGGCGTAATTGAGCCGCGGCCTTCACCGCTATATCGATGCCCTTTTGAGGAAGCAGCCTTCCCAGCGTAACGATTGTGTTCGCATGTTGGGTGAAATCGTCAGGTAGCGGCTGAGATGCCTTACGCCTGATATCGTCCACATCCAGCACGTTGTACAGCACTTCGGCCTTGTCGGCATATGCGGGAGCCAGTTCATCGAATCTGCGTTTCACGGATTCCGAGACGCAGAACACCCTGTCGTACCCACCCAAATACGGCATGGCCAACGGCAGCCATTCCATACGCTCGTCATGCATCCACGTCGCATGGAAACCCGCATCCAAACGTGTTCCGATGGTAGTGGTCAACGATCCGTAACCTCGAAAATCGAGCACGGCATCGAAATGGTCCTTCGGCAAATCGACGATGCGGGAAGCCGCATGGTCATATACCAGGTTGCGATTCTCATTGCTGCAAAGAGTCAAAATCTTGCGCCCGAATCGATACAGAGCACGCTGTACCGCATTGCAGCCAGAAAAATCGTTAAGACCAATGGCATAAGCGAATTCCGAAGTGAAATGGCAGTGCTGAACCGTAACCTGGTCGGGCATCATCTTCAGCAGGGGGCCCTCACGCTCAGCGGTCAACAACGTTACGGAGACCTGGCTGTAATCCAGCGCACGTAGCAGACGCGTCAAAGCGATTTCCATACCGCCATCGCCGAGACCGCACAAAACAGCAATATGCTTACGAGACGTGTCAAGCATAACGTTTCCCCTTCTCTCGAATCCAGATGGGGTAGAACAATGAGGGGCAGATGACTCCGCCAAGAATACGCATCCAGTAACGAGGCGACCGGAGTCGCTTCAGCGCGTGCCACCAGTATTTACGCAGAATCGTCAGATATTCGGCACGATGCGTTTCATCATTGTTATCGTAGGTACGTAATAGAAGTTCCTCCGCCAGAATCGCATACGACGCCATCACCGAAGCCTTCGACTCCTGTGGAACAATGGACATCATGCGCTTGTGCGCTTCCAAGCTTGTCGCCACCGATTCCAGATTCAACTTGTGGGAAGCGGAATTGGGATTATTCCGGTAGTTATACAGATAACGGTTCGTACTCACCGTTATCGTTGCCAACAACGCGTACTGCACGCAGAACAGCAAATCCTCACACATGGTGATTTTCGAATCAAAACGAAGATTCCGTTGCTCTATCAGATCACGCGAGAAAAACTTGTTCCACACATACCCCTTCACTCCGGAATATGCAAGGATGACATCCAATACGGTTTTTCGCGAGAGCACACCTGAAGAAATTTTATGATCAGCCGCTTTTCCGTGAATGGTGGAAGGGCTGTCCCAGTCCAGCACACTCCGGTAATTGAATATGGCCATCTGGGCATGTTCGCGTTGCACCAGTTCAACCAATTCTTCGACGGTCTCCTTTTCGAGCCAGTCATCCGAATCCACGAATTCCAGCCAGTCTCCCTTCGCCGCATCAAGACCGGTATTCCTTGCAACGGAAACACCTGCGTTGGTTTGATGAATCACCACAATGCGGGAATCCTTACCGGCCCAGGCATCGCATAAACCGGCACTGCCATCAGTGGAACCGTCATCCACCAAAATCACCTGAATATTGGTATATGTTTGCTGCACAAGACTATTGACGCAAACATCCAAGTAGTCATATGCGTTATACACAGGGACGATAATGCTCACCAGCGGATTGGTATCACTATTCATGAACGACCTCCGACTACTTGTTGCAACGTCCGATATGCCCGGGGAACAAAAGACAGAAGCAGGAACTTAATTTTCCGTGAAACCGGTACCATCGCGTCTTGCAACACAGGCCAGAGAAAACGCCTCATATCGCGTGCGATCTGGCGGTATACCGAACGAGGAGCGTCGCTCTGAAAAATATTGAACAAAACGTCAGCACGTCCCTGCAATCGAAAATAGTTCAGGGCCTTCCGATTGGCATAACCATGCCGCACAAGATAATCGCAACACAGATCCGCAATCTGAATCTCATCACACGAATGCGCGTTGAACACGCTTGCATGTGCGATTGAGCCTTGCCTGATGCGGTAATGATACAACGGTTTCATCCGCACAAAAATCTTGTTCATCTGCATGAAAACCTGAGTGAGCACGTAATAATCCTCACTGTTCAGCCCTTCATGGAAACGAACGCCACGCTCCCCCTTGAAGAAACGCGCATCAAACATCTTGCCCCATACCGGCCCCGCCAACGATATGTGATACAAGAATTGGACCATAGCCGTTTCACGGTCCATGGTTCCCTCGGGAGTGCTTCGTGTATCGGCGATGACGCGGCCATCCTCCAAATCATGCAGGCATGAGCACATCACCACGTCCGCGCCGCTTTGCTCGTGCCAACGCAGCAGTTCCGATATGTAGTTCGGCTCTATATAGTCGTCGCTGTCCACAAAAGTGACCATGCTGCCTGCAATAACGTCCAATCCGGCGTTTCGGGCTGAAGCCAAGCCACCATTCTTCTTGTGCACCACGCGAATACGGGAATCACGGGCCGCCCACTCATCACACAACCGTGGGCAATCGTCGGGAGAACCGTCATCCACCACAACGATGTCCAACCATTCGTAATCCTGTTCCGCCACACTCTGCAGGCAGCGGTCAAGGTATTGCTCCACCCCGTATACGGGAATGACCACAGAAACCACCGGTTGGCCAGTCATCAGGCAAGCCTCCCCTCACCCGATGTGACAGACTCCAACAGCCGTATCCAATCATCGCAAATCGTTGCCATGCCGTAGCGTCCGGCATTGCTATCGCTCATGCGCGAGTACTCGATACGCTTGGTCTTATCGTCAATCAACATATTGATGGCCTTGGCCATGCCATCGATGTCTCCCAAGGGCACGACCGTGCCATTGACACCATCCTCAATCACTTCCGACGGTCCGGTCGGGCAATCGAAGCTCACCAACGGCAGCCGATGGGCCTTGGCCTCAAGCAGGACCATCGGCAGTCCCTCGAAGCGGGACGTCATCACGAACATGGCGGACCACCGGTAATACGAATCGACGTCGTCCACACGGCCCTTGAGTATCAGCCGACCTTCCAGATGGGCATCATGAATCCGCTGTTCCAGCGCGGGTCGGTCCTCGCCTTCGCCGAGAATCATCCATTGCCAGTCCGAATGGCTTGGCAGGACTTTACCCGCAACGTCGACCAAGAGGTCGAAACCCTTCTGGTACGTCAAACGTCCGGAACTGATAATCAGACGGGAATCCGCATCATACGAAACAGGCTCTTTGGGCATCTGCATGGGATTCGCGATTGCTCTGATCGGGCATTTCAGCGAAAGATTGCTTTCATACAGCTTCTTGTCGGTTTCCGTCAACGTAACGATGGCGTCCGCGCGGCGCGCAGCCCAGCGACGGGTCAGTTTACGGTACGGCACTCCCGGATTCTGCAGATAGTTGAAATGCTCCCACGACACCACTTTTACGCTGGTCTTCCTCTTGACGGGAAGGGAGTACATATCCAGAATGCCGTCGATATCGATCAATATGTCGATATGTTGTTTCTCGACAACGTTCCGCAGACGCTTGCACGTATCAAAGTAATGCTGGATGCCGTGCGTAACGGTAGGGTAAACCGTGAATCGACGGATACTCTCATCAATCGAAAAGAAGGGTTTGCCATTCTCCTCGAACAGACTGATGAAGGAAATCTCATAATCCGTTCTCGCAGCAAGCTCGTTGGCAATCATGATGGACACGTTTTCCGTGCCACCGGAACGAGTAATGTCACCGGAGAAAAATCCAATGCGCATCAGGAAGCTACCTTTTGAATCGCGCGTGAGTGTTTGCCTCTGCGTTTTTGAATCTTCTCGACATTCACTTTCCATTGAGACAGCCGTTGATTCGGAGACATCACCAACAAATGCAACACAGGGAACGTAGCGGCCTCGTGGCGAACCCACGAACCGAAGTCCGGCTCGAACAGCACCGAAGCGAGCACATAGCCCAAGAAAATCGCAGTCGCTAGGAACTGCTTTTCGTCATCAATCTCGTCAATCTTTCCGAAAAGATGCGCCAAATATACGGTCACCGCCGCCTGGAAACAGAAGAAAGGAATGTACTGCACACCCTTTATGGCCAATTCGAATGGAATCATCATACGGACCGCATTGATCAGGTAATTCAACAGGAACAATGGCAGATTCGTGGAATTGTCTCCACCGACCCAATTCTTGATGACGGTAACGCTATCGACGTCATCCTCTCGTCCGGCAAGGCTGTAGTCGCGAATACCCATGATCTGCTGATATTCACCCGGCAGGACCACGCTGATCACCACCATCATCACACATACCAGCAC
>CAVEVJ010000275.1:0-4226 GCA_963619075.1 Acidaminococcaceae bacterium | reverse complement strand
GTGCGGCGATCTGACCTTCGGACGTACCGTGCACTCGCTGATCGAGACGCTGTGCCGTTTCGGCAACGTGCACTTCGTGCTCATCAGCCCCGACGAGCTCAAAACCCCACGCTACGTGCTCGATCGCATCGATGCGACCGAATCATGCTCCTATACGGAGGTCAAGGACTTGGCTTCGGTGATCGGCGACCTTGACGTGCTGTACATGACCCGTGTGCAGAAGGAACGCTTCTTCAACGAGGACGATTATCTGCGTCTGCGCGATACTTACATTCTCGATGAAGCCAAGATGGGTCTCGCCAAGAAAGACATGGCCGTGCTGCACCCGCTTCCGCGCGTCAACGAGATCGCTGTCGAGGTCGACGACGATCCGCGTGCTGCCTATTTCGAACAGGTCAAGAACGGTATGCTTATGCGCATGGCATTGGAAAGCTCGGTGGTCGGCGACGACCTGCCGGGGTATGAACCGCTCGGATCCGAGGAGGTAGCTGCCTGATGGAAGTCACCAGCATTCAAAACGGCATCATCATCGACCATGTGCCGGCCGGCACCGCGCTCAAGGTGCTTGAGTATCTGAAAATCGATCCGTCCAAGACCAAACTTGCGCTGATCATGAATGCCGACAGCCACCTGTATGGCACCAAGGACATCATCAAAATCGAGGACGCAGTCGAATCCGTGGATTTGGATGTGCTCGGCCTTGTGGCGCGTACCGCTACGGTAGGTGTGGTTCGCGGGGGCACGATCGTCGAGAAGAAGCAGCCGACGTTGCCGGAGCATGTGGTCAATATCCTCAAATGCGTGAACCCGCGTTGCGTGACCACCACCGAACCGGCCGTGCAGATGTTCCATCTGGTCCACTCAGACCGACAGGAATACCGTTGCGACTACTGCGATGAGGAAGCGAAGTTCTGATATGGCGCTCACTCTTTACGACATCAAAGTCTGGAATACCGATGAGGTCATCGATCTGATCGTTCCTTCCGACGTGGATGAGTCCGTGGACGCTTCCGCCATGACCATCGCGCCGGGATTCGGGGATCCCCATGTGCACTTCCGCGATCCGGGCCAAACCTACAAGGAGTCAATGGTCTCCGGATGCACGGCTGCCGCATCCGGAGGTTACACGAACGTGCTCATCATGCCGAACACCGTTCCCGCGATGGACGGCATGAAGGTCGAGGCCGGACAGCCTGGCGCGAGCGAGGTGCTTGACGCGGGATACGACACGGTGATCGACTATCTGCAGCATTATGAAGCCGCCCATGATGTGAGACTGCCTGTCCGCTACGACCTTTGCGTATGCGCGTCCAAAGGACGTGCCGGTGATGAGGCCACGGACGTTGCCGATTGGATCGGCTATCTGCCGGGACATGGCGACGATGAGAAGGATGCCTACCAGCTGGCCCACCCAGTGACCGCAGTCAGCGATGACGGATCGGCAGTTACTCCGCAGATTCTCGACCAGGTGTTCGCCAACGTAAAGGAATCCGGTCTGTATCTGATCGAGCATTGCGAGCATCACGATACGGGTGCGGTCAATGACGGTCCGGTCTCGCGCAAACTTGGCGTGCCCGGCATTCCGGAAGACACCGAGCTGAAGATCGTCGAGCGCGATATCGAAATGTCACGTAAAACCGGTGTGCATGTGCACTTCCAGCACGTGAGCACGGCGATTTCGTTCGAAGCGATCCGCAAGGCCAAAGCCGAAGGACTGCCGATCACCTGCGAGACGGCGCCGCATTACATCGCCTTGTGTGATGAAGCCTTGCTGGAATATGGCACCCTCGCCAAAATGAATCCGCCCCTTCGAAGCGAAGAGGATCGTCTGGCGACTATCGCGGCGGTGGCGGATGGCACTGTGGATCTGCTGGCCACCGACCACGCGCCGCACACCTTGGAAGAGAAGGCCCTGGGCTTCCTTGATGCTCCCAATGGAATCATCGGACTCGAATGCGCCTACGGCGTATGCCACAAAGTACTGGTCGACGGCGGCCATATCTCCGATGAGCGACTCATCGAACTCATGGCCACCGGTCCGGCGAAGCTCATGGGACACGAAGCGACTGACATGGCCGCGTTGCTTGACGAGAACGCGGACGCCGTGCCGGGCGATTGCAAGACCAAGCGCGTGCTCGACCTTGGCAAGGTGAACCGTCCGGAAGCCGTCGATCTCGTAGTACTCGACACCACCCGGGAATGGGCCGTGGATCCGGAGAAATTCCATTCCGCCGCACGCAACACCCCGTTCGGCGGGTGGAAGGTCACCGGCCGTCCCCTCGCCACCATCATCGGCTCGAAACTGGCTTTCAGCCGCATCAACAAGGAGGATTGATGGACCGTCTAATCGAAGCGATCGCATCCAAGCAGAATCCGAGCGTGGTCGGCCTTGACCCGACCGAAGCGCTCGTACCTGAACAGATCGTGGCAAGTTTTGCCGAGGAGATATCGGAACAGGTGGAGGACCCGTCCGAAGCGCCGGCGGCGCAGCTTTCCGTGGCTTTCTTCGAGTTCAACCGCGTCATCATCGACGCGGTGGCTGACATCGTGCCGGCAGTCAAACCGCAGATCGCCATGTACGAGGCGCTTGGCCCGTCAGGCATCGATGCCTACACCATGACTTGCGAATATGCCGAACAGCAGGGTCTGTACGTGCTGGGAGACGTAAAACGAGGGGACATCGGATCCACGGCAGCCGCCTATGCACACCATCTGAGCGGTGTGACTGCGGGGAAGGATTCCTTCGATCCATGGCACGAGGACGCCGTGACCGTGAATCCGTATCTCGGCACGGACGGCATCACCCCGTTTGTGGATGCGGCTGAAAAAGCGGACAAGGACATTTTCGTCCTGGTACGCACCTCCAACCCGTCCAGCAGCGAGCTTCAGGAACTTGAACTCGCATCGGGCAAGCGTGTGTATGAGCATATGGCCGACCTGGTCGAAGGTTGGGGATCCGAAACCATCGGACGTTCCGGATACTCCCGTGTCGGCGCGGTGGTGGGAGCGACCCATCCGGAAGAGGGCAAGGCCCTGCGTGCCCGCATGCCGCATACCTTCTTCCTCGTGCCGGGATATGGCGCCCAAGGAGGCACCGCACAGGGCGTGGCCGGCATGTTCGACCAAGACGGTTCCGGAGCGATCGTCAACTCGTCTCGAGGCATCATCGGCGCATGGAAGAAGTCCGGCAAGTACTCGCCGTCCATGAGCGCTCAATCCGCGCTCGAACTCGTCGCGCAGTCGGCTCGTGAAGCCGCGGAAGACATGCGCGACAACCTGCGCGTCGTTTTGCCGTAATCTAATTCAGTCCACAAATCGAACGCAACAGAGAGGGAGTTCATGACCACCGCAACAACGTTCGTTCCGACCGTAGCCGAGGCCACGGATGCCGGATTCTTCCCGAGTCGGCATGAGGTCGAGATCGTTGATAACCGTGAACTGACCGATGGCGTCTACCGCCTGACTTTCCGTGACGGATATATCGCGTCCCATGCCAAGCCGGCGCAATTCGTCGACGTGTACTCCAACGACCCGAGCAAGCTCATGCCTCGACCATTCGGCGTGTCCGAAGTCAACGGCGACGAAGTGAGTCTGATGTTCGCTGTCGTAGGCAAGGGCACGGCTGAATTCGCGGCGCTTCGGCCAGGAGACAGCATTCGCGTGCTGGGGCCGCTCGGCAATTCCTTCAACATCACGGAAAAGGCCAACTACGTGCTGGTGGCAGGTGGTCTTGGCGTACCGCCGCTGGTATGCGCAGCCCAGGCCGTTGCGGATTCCCAGGAATCCACCAGCACGGCCGTATTCGGATACCGTAACGTGCGTTTCGGCGATGAATACGTTGGAAAATACGCCGATAAGACGTACAGCATCGACGAGTCCGAAGGCAACGTCATCACTCTGCTCGACCGCATCGAAGAAGAGTTGCTGAACGGTGAACTGAAGCCGGTGATTCTTTCCTGTGGTCCATTGCCGATGATGAAGGCCGTGGCCGAATGGGCCGCGAAGCGTGACGTCGAAGCCCAGCTGAGCCTCGAACAGCGTATGGGATGCGGCTATGGCACCTGTGTGCTGTGCACCGTCGACACGACCGAAGGACGGTTGAAGGTCTGTTCGGACGGACCGGTTTTCACGCGCGAACGTTTGGGATGGGGTGAGTGACGATATGACGACCGACAATATGCAGCATGCGAACTTGTATGAGCAGCACGAGTGGAAGCATCCTACCC
>CAVEVJ010000274.1:0-2191 GCA_963619075.1 Acidaminococcaceae bacterium | reverse complement strand
GTATACCTCCTTTAAAAGCACAATGCCACCTAGACTAGCACCAAACACCGCTAGCATTCAACGACATTGACGGCCAAACCACCCTTCGACGTCTCCTTGTATTTGGCCATCATGTCCTCACCGGTGTCCTTCATGGTTTTAATCGCCTGGTCAAGACTCACGATATGCGTGCCGTCTCCCAGCATGGCCATACGCACCGCGTTGATGGCGGTATTCGCAGCCATGGCGTTGCGTTCGATGCATGGAATCTGCACCAAACCGCCGACCGGATCGCAGGTCAACCCAAGATTGTGTTCTATGCCGATTTCGGCGGCATTCTCCACCTGCTGCGGAGTGCCGCCCATCACCGCGCACAAGCCCGCCGCGGCCATGGAACACGCCGTGCCGACCTCACCCTGGCATCCGACCTCGGCACCGGAAATCGAAGCGTTTCGTTTGAACAGATATCCCACGGCGCCAGCGGTAAGCAGAAAAGTAATGACGCCGTCCTCATTGGCCCGGTCAACAAAATGCCAGTAATAATGCAATACAGCCGGAATGATACCGGCCGCACCATTCGTCGGCGCGGTAACAATACGACCACCACCGGCGTTCTCTTCGGAAACGGCCAACGCGAACAGATTCACCCACGCCGCATCGGACGACTCAAGCACCGCATCCATGCGACGTCTGTCCCGCCCAAGCACATCACTGTTCGAAGCAAGCCTGGCATACATCTTCGGGGCCCTACGCGGCACATCAAGACCTCCCGGCAACACGGCCTGGCTCGTATGGCACCCATGCTGAACGCAACGGCGCATCACACGCCAGACATTGTCAAGATCGCTACGAACCTGCACGGCGGATCTCATGGACGTCTCATTGGCCCAGACGATATCAGCGATGCTCATATGATGCTCGGCACACAATGCAATCAATTCATCGCAGGTGGCGAAAGGATACGGAACACGCGAATCGACCTCAATAGAGGAATCATTCTCCTGATCCGCGAACGACGTTCCCGCAGGAGGCTTCTCATGAATGCCTATCATCAAATCGTCGACGGCACCCTGACGTACGAAACCGCCGCCGATGGAATACCACACCTGCTCCTCGACCAGATTGTCGTGCGCGTCAAACGCTTGGAAACGCATGCCATTAGGATGTGCCGCCATACGATGCCACACATCCATCACCACATCATGAGCGTAGTCAAAACGAATACGATGCGTGCCGTTAAGCATAAGCTCGCCACTGCGCTCGCATTCCGTCCGAATGGCGCTCATATGGTCGGTATCCACGCTTTGAGGAACGTTTCCCTCCAGCCCGGCCACGGCTGCCCTGTCGGTGCCATGGCCAAGGCCCGTCAAGGCGAGAGAGCCATACAGCACCGTTCTGACACGACTGACCCTGTTCAGCGTTCCATGCTTTTCCAACGATGCCGTGAATCTGCTGGCCGCCACCATCGGGCCGACGGTATGCGACGAACTTGGCCCGACGCCAATCGTGAACATCTCAAGAACACTGAACATACGATCGCCTCCTCTGCGGTCGCCACAGCCGCCGCAAGCCGTCAGTACAGCGCGGAGAACATGGAAATCATGATAATCAGCCCGAAAATCGCCGCAACAATCTCCGCTCCCAGCACGGCCAAGGCCGCGCCCTTGCGATTGCCAAGCTTCACGTCGAACAGCTTAGCAAACAAAAACGCCACGAATCCAAGTGCGGCACCGTTGACCGCCACCGAAACGACCTGACCGTTCGTCAACACATCGTTTCCCACGTTGACAAGCACCGAATTGAAGGTCGTGGTGAGCACCAAGGTGTTCCATACACCATAGCCGATCAGCCCAACGGCCGCGTAGGCGAACGGACGGAATTTCTCGCGCATATGGATTGTGAACGACTCCGCGCACCACAACAGCGCGAAACCCACTACAAAGGTGAACGCCACTGCCAAAAACACCGTTTCAAGAGCCAGAGGAAGCAACGCGACCGAGGACTGCAACAAAGTGAAGTACAGCGGAGAACATACCATTACGCCGATGGACAGCACCCCGGCCGCGATAATCGCCTGGGAAAGCATCAGAGGAATCTGCGTATCGGGCTGTTCGATCACCGGTTTGATATCTTTCGACGCCATGTCACATCCGTTCAGTCGGGTTCAGAGGTTATCAACGTCCGACAGTGTAATAACGGTTTGTTTCACGCA
>CAVEVJ010000273.1:0-3528 GCA_963619075.1 Acidaminococcaceae bacterium | reverse complement strand
CGTCGTGGTCGCTCCGGTCGTGATCGCCACGGAAGGCGAGATCGACGAAGTCGCCACCGCCGAAGTCGCGCTCAAGGCGGGCGATACCGTGGCTGAGGGTGACGAGGTGACCATCGGCCGCTGGAACGTGGCCGTCATCGCAGGCTGAAATCGCTGAAATGATTCCGTTTGGTGCCGTTCAAGGATTTCGAACGGCACCAAACGGAAGATCATAAGCAAAAAAATTTTACGAACAGGACTTGCGTCAGGGGATGAGCAGGTCGATGATGGCCTTCCATTCCTCGACGAAATCGACGTCGTGCGATCCGTTGAGCCAGCGCAGCTGCAGGCCGTCCATAGCGGACAGCACCTGCAATGCGGTGCGTTTCGGATCGGGGACCCCGTCGCGTTTCTCTGCGAATTCGTATTCCTTGAGCACGCTGGTTTCGCGCTGCTTGAAGTATTCGTGAACCGGGTGGTCCTTGCTCAGCGCCTCGCTTTCCAGCAGAGTGTAGAGACGAACCAGTTCCGGGCGTGACGCGTTGGTTTCCACGGTGGCGGTCGAGATGTCCTTCAGGCCGAGGTCGCAGTGGTATGCGATGCCGTCCTGCAAGACCTCGCCGGTCATATCTTCGACGCCAAGATGCTTTGCGATGGCGATTTGATTGATGCGGTCGGCGTACTTGAGGGTTTCCTCAAGGAGCTGTTCTTTGGATTTGAAGTAGTAAAGGAGGCCTGCTTCGGTGATGTTCTGAGCCTGCGCCACATCGCGTATGGTGAAGCCCCAGAAGCCGAACTGAGAAATGAACGAGACGGTGGTCTCGAGGATGCGCTTCTTGCGTTCCTCGGCGCTCATTCGTTTCTTGGGTTTGTCTTCGGTGCGGCGACGCATGCTTTCTCTCCTTATTTCTGGTACTTACTAAGTTACAGTATGGGGGTGAGGAAAGTGGCGAAATATCAAGAAACACGCCGTGGATATGACAGAAAAACAGAATGTAATATGATTTAACTAAACGGTTACTAAGTAATAAAAACTTCAGTCGCCGTAGAGAAAACAGAACAGGATTTCTTTCGAGAGGAATCGCGATTCTCCGAAAAGGTAACATCGGCGACTTGCGTTTTTCGAAAAAGGGATTTATGATGTTACACGTTAACTACCATGTGGTAGCTAACTGACTGGGCAGGGTTGCCCGACAAACAACACAACACAACACAAAAGTTCACTACTGAAGCATGAATCGAAGGAGAGAGTTTCATGAGTGAAGCAATCGCAAGCAAGGAAGCGCGTCTTGAGGCGTATTACGCCAACATCGCCGCCGCTGAGAAGGATCCGAGCCTTTCCCCGGAAACCGGCAAGCCGCTCGACAAGACCACTATCGCCCGCTTCGGCGCAGGTTTCATCCTCTTCGGCGTACTGTGGATGTCCGGCCTGGGCATCGTCTCCGCAGTGCTTCTGCCGATGCACTACAAGAACATCGAAGGCGTCAATCCTGACGCCCTGATCGGTATCGTCAACGCCTTCACCGCAGTGGCATCCCTGGTTGCCAACCTGATGTTCGGCAACTTCTCCGATCGTTCCCGTTCCAAGTTCGGTCGTCGTACTCCGTGGATCCTGTTCGGCGCCGTTCTCGGTGGCGTGACCCTGTTCCTCACCGGTACCACCACCAACGCCGTTCTGCTCACCATCTTCTACTGCCTGTGCATGTTCGGCCTGAACTGCATGATCGCACCGCTGGTCGCAGTCCTTTCCGACCGTGTTCCCTCCGGCATCCGTGGCACCATGTCCGCCTTCTACGGCGCTGGCGCGACCATCGGTTCCCCGATCGGCACCATGCTCGGCGCACTGTTCATCACCAACCTGATTCCGGGCTTCGCGGTCGCAGGCGTGCTCATGTTCCTCGGTGGCGTCGTCGCCGTCATCATCATCCCGAAGGAACAGTCCGCTGACTTCTTGCCGAAGGACGAAGGCTCCTTCGCCGACGTTCTCGCATCCTTCCGTCCGCCGAAATTCAGCACCGCCCACGATTTCTACAAGGCGTTCGTCGGTCGTTTCTGCATGCTCGTCTCCTACCAGATGATCGCTGTCTACCAGCTGTACATCATCCAGAACTACATCGGCCAGTCCGTTGAAGAATCCGCGGTCACCGTGTCCGTCGTGTCCATGATCATGATGGTCATGTCTCTGGTCGGATCCTTCATCGCAGGCCCGGTCTCCGACATCATCGGCCGTCGTAAGGTTCCGGTCGTCGTGGCTTCCGTGCTCTTCGCAATCGGTATCGCCATGCCGTGGATCTTCCCGTCCGCAATGGGCATGTACCTGTTCGCAGGCATCGCAGGCCTCGGCTACGCGGTCTACTCCGCGGTCGACCAGGCTCTGCTCGTGGACGTTCTGCCGAGCAAGGAAGAGGCCGGCAAGGATCTGGGCATCCTGAACATGGCCACCACCCTCGGCCAGATGTGCGGCCCGATCATCATGTCCGCCATCGTGGTGAACCTCGGCTACAACTTCGCGTTCCCGACGTCCATCGCACTGGCGATCATCGGTTGCTTCTTCATCATGGCAATCAAGAAGGTCAAGTAATAGCCTTCTGAACACACGGGAGGCGGTTTCGCGAGTGATCGCCTCCCGTTTTTTACAACCAAATTCACAAATATCAGCGCAAATATCAACGAAGATATTAAGGAGTGTCCAATGACCACTTGGATTGCAACGACGCAAGATAGCAAGCTTGTAGACCAAACATCGCAAATCGAGGCCACCAACTCCACCACGGGAGTTGATCTGCAGCTCGACGGCAACGAATACCAGGCCGTCCGTGGCTTCGGCGGCTGCTTCAACGAACTCGGCTGGCTTCCGCTGCAGAACGTCACCGAAGAGGAACGCGACCAGATCATCAAAGAGCTGTTCAGCCCCGACGAGATGAACTTCACCTTCAACCGCGCTCCCGTCGGCGCCAACGACTTCGCCGACCATTGGTACAGCTACAACGAGACCGACGGCGACTGCGAGATGGAGCACTTCTCCGTAGCGCATGACGAAGAGACCCTGATTCCCTACATCCATCGCGCGCAGGAATGGCAGCCGGACATGCAGCTGTTCTCCAGCCCGTGGAGCCCGCCGACCTGGATGAAGCGTCCGAAGGCCTACAACTACGGCCGTCTGGTGCAGACCCCGGAAAACCTCAAGGCATATGCGAAGTATTTCGTCAAGTACGTGCAGGCCTATGCCGAGCACGGCATCACCGTGAACCAGCTGCATGTGCAGAACGAGGTCTTCGCCGATCAGAAGTTCCCGAGCGCGTTGTGGGATTCCGAAGCGCTCAAGGTGTTCATCCGTGATTACCTCGGACCCGCGTTCGAAGAGGCCGGACTCAACACCGATATCTGGCTGGGCACGCTGAATGGCCCGGAAGACATGGCTTGGACCGGCGGCGGTTACGGCATGCGCCTGAACAACTACAATCGTTTCGTCGACAACATCCTGTTCGACGACGAAGCCCGCAAGTACATCAAGGGCATCGCCTACCAGTGGGCCGGTCAGAACTGCAT